>PUOG01000051.1 GCA_003552745.1 Spirochaetaceae bacterium | reverse complement strand
CGCGGTCGAAGTCGCCGGAGAGCATGCGTGACTCCTCGATGTCGAACGCGTAACTGAATCCGGCGAGCTCGACCGCCACGCGATTCGGATTCTCTATGTCGATGTCGGCTTCGAGCTCCACCTGGTCGAACGACAGTGCGGTGATCCGTACGTCGCGGAACGACACTTCGGGAGGATCCGGCGGCGAGATCAGACGCTCGAGCGCAGCGCACGAGGTGAGCAGAAGAACGGCTGCAATCGCCGCTATCGCGAGTGCGGCGGGGCCGGGACCGCGAGAGACCGAATCGGCGCTGTCGGGACGAAGCATCATCACACCTCCCTATTGTTGAACGGCAGGTCCGCCGGCGTCGCCCCGCGTTCAACCGGGAGCTTTTTCAACCCGGTAGAGCTTGAGCACCTTGAACAGCCAGGGTGCCACGAAGGTAATCCAGAATCCGATCACGAAGTAGCGCAGGAAGGTCGTAAGCGACAGCAGCAACTCCTGATCCTCTCCGATTCCCGGAAGCGAGACGAAAAGGGTTCTAGTGACCACCCGCAGGCCGAAGAGCACGCCCACGCCGATTACGGCCTTCACCAGCTGTTTGGGCCAGGGTGCAGACTCGGTAAAACCGATCAGCTGCGTCTCCAATCGGTATCCCCAGAGCGCGGCGAGGATGTAGCCCAGGACCACGGGTGCATGACCAAAGGAGTGGTTCAGATAGAGCAGCAGGACCGCGCCACCGGTGAAGAGAAAGTAGCGTCTGTTATCGAACTTGAGGGCGTATCTGGTCTGGAGAAACTCGAAGCCCACGAGAATGAGAAGACCGATCAGGATGCCTGCAATCACGTCAATCGGGAAATGGACGCCCAGGTACACGCGGGAGAAGGCCACGAGGATGATGAGAACGGCCGCTACCCAGTACGCCCACCTGCGGTGCAGTTCGCGCGCGAGATACCCCCAGAAGACGGTGTTACCCTGTGCATGCCCGCTGGGGAAGGAGAACCCGTCCGCCTCCACGAGTCGAACCGCCGCATCCGGGCGCTCGGTCAGGAAGTTGTACTTGAGTGCGCTGTTGAGGTAGATCGACGTTACGAATACGAGGGAAAAGCGGATGCCGAAGTGCTTGTTCCAGAGCCAGTAGAGCAGGGGAATGACGACCATGTAGTATTCCTGGTCACCCAGCATCGTGATCCAACGGAATAATGACACTACGACCGGCGGCGAAAACTGCTGCACCCAGTTTATGAAGGAAAGATCGGCCATAGAGCGCCCCCCTTTTCTGTCGTTCCGCTGATCCTATGGCCCGGTTGTCGTCCTGTCAACTCTGTATTGATCGTTTTGTATCGATCGTTTCTACAGTTGGTTTTGCGTATGAGCGACTACTATCGACGTAAACTCGGAAAGCGAGGAGATGCAGATCCATGCAGCGCTCAGGTCCTGATTCCCCGAAAGCGGATTCGCGAATCCGACGGGAACCATGCCGGCCGCGCGTGCGGCCGCGATACCGTGGGTCGAATCCTCGAGAACCATGCACTCGGCAGCATCGACTCCGAGCCGCTCGGCGGCGGTGAGAAATATCTCCGGATCCGGTTTGGACGCGGCGACCTCATCTCCGCAAACGGTCGCTGCGAACCACGCCTCGAGACCGAGCCGCGCCAGGACACGCTCTGCGATCGCGCGCTCGGAAGAGGTAGCGAGCGCGCGCCGCACATCAAGCTCACTGAGTCCGGCGACCATCTCGCGAAGGCCGGACACCGCCGGAGCTTCCCGTTCGAGTCGGTCGAGGAACAGCGCGTTCTTGTGATCGAGCATCTCGTCGGCCGATGCCGCGATTGCGTACCGCTCACGCAGGCTCCGGTACACCGTCGGACCGGTGACACCGGCGAACTCGTGCAGCTCCTCCGCTGTGATGTGTGCCCCGTAGTGACGGAGGGTCTCAAGGTCGGTCTCGATATGCAGCGGTTCGCTATCGACGAGCACTCCATCCATATCGAAGATCACCGCGCGGATCGTGTTCATAGATCAATGGTTTTACCTCACTGACGCCGGGGGTGCCAGAGGTGGTGACCGCACATGCATGGAATCGCCTCGTCGGACGGCGTGAGCGGACTGTCGGTGGTGGTGAGTTCGGTGATAGGCTCGAGCCGGGGCGTCGGCTATCGGGCGAGGTACGTTGCGGTCACACGGTGGAGCCGGTCGACCAACGGTGTGCCGCCGCCGATCCCGAGACGCACTATAGGGAGTCCTGCATGAGTCGATTTGATGGGTTCGAGGAATATGTCGGTGAGACGATGAGCTCGTGGCACTGTCCCGGTGTCGCGGTTGCGGTTGTCACCGGCGGAGAAACGATCTTCTCTATGACGGCAGGGGTACGGGACAACGCCACCGGTGAGCCGATGAGCACCGATACGCGCTTCCCGATGGCGTCGATTACCAAGGCGTTCACCGCGATGAGCGTCGCTCTCCTGGTAGAAGACGGATTGATAGAGTGGGGCAAGCCGGTTCGCGAGTACGTTCCCGAGCTCATACTTCACGATCCGTATGTCACCGAGCACCTTACCGTTATCGACATGCTCAGCCATCGAAGCGGGCTTCCGCGGCACGATCTCTCTGCCTGGCGTCTCGATCTTCCGCGTGCGGAGTTCGTCCGGCGGATGCGGCATCTGAAGTTCAGTGCTTCGTTCCGCGAGCGCTTCATCTACAACAACCTCATGTACTACATCGCCCCGTACCTGGTGGAGCGGCTCGCCGGCGTGGAGTGGGAAGAGTTCATGCGCGAGCGGGTATTCGCGCCCCTGGGAATGACGGCTTCGAGTTTCTCTCCCGATCCGCCGGAGGCCGGACCAGAGGACGCCGGATGGAACAACGCGCTCGGCTACCGGGCCGACCGTGACGAGGAGGGAGAGTTCACCGAGCTCATCCACGTTCCGTTCGGTGCGCACACCGTTCTCTCACCGGGCGGTGCCGGAGCACTTTTCTCCACACTTGCCGATATGACCCGCTGGCTGCATCTGCACATGAGCGAAGGCGCGCTGCCGGACGGTTCCGGGCGTCTGATCTCGAAGGAGAACATCAAGGTGATGCACACCCCGCACAGCATTGCTCCCGGCGGAGGGGTTGGCGAGGCGCTGCACGGGACGCAGATATCCACCTACGGTCTCGGTTGGATGATCGACCCGTATGCGGAGCGGACGCTCCTCCACCACGGCGGCGGAGTCGAAGGGCATACCCTGCACATCGGCTTCGTGCCCGCCGGCGGAACCGCCAAAGAGGCTGCGACCAACGGAGAGAGCACGGCATCAGACGATGTCGGTGTGGTCGTGCTCAGCAATCTCGCGTTCAGCCCCTTCCCGCAGGTGGTCATGTACGAAGCGATCGACCGGGCGCTCGACCGGACGCCCCGTGACTGGAATGCGAAGTATCACGCGGTGGTCGACCCGATTCAGGTCGCTACATCGCGCAGTCGCAAGACGACAGCCGCCGAGCAGGTCGGCGGTGCGCCGCCGTCGCACGAGCTCGAGGCATATACCGGCACGTACGCGGCCGAGGGGTATCCGGAGTTCGCCGTGCGTTTCGCGCAGCAGCCGGGCGAGGGTGTGGGCGCTGGTACAGCCGCCGGGCGGGAGAATACCTCGGGCGGGGAGACCACCGCCGGTCCGGGCAACACCTCGAGCCCGGAAACCACCGCCGGCGACGCCCTTCAGGCCACACTACTCGGCAGTCTCGAATGGTCGAACCTGCGCCACATCCACTATGACGTGTTCGAGTGGTATATCCCCGACTTCGATATTCGTCCGAAGGTACAGTTTCTCATCGACGAGACCGGCGAGGTCTCATCGGTTTCGATTCCGATCGAACCGGAGGTCGACAACGTCACCTTTTCGCGGAAGGCGCCGGAGCTCACCGGCGAACAGCGCGAAGCGGTTGCCGGTGAATACAATCCGGGCATCGAAGGAATCGTGTTCACGGTGACTGTCTCCGAAGACTCTGTGTTGTTCGCACAGAGTGGGTCGGCGCCGCAGAAGCTCTCCGCGTACAAAGTCGGCGAGGACATCATCGGGTTCCGGCTGGAGCGTTCACGGCTCGACTTCGTGTTCGAAAAGGGAAGGGTAACGCGCCTGGTGCTCAAGGCTCCGGAGATGACCATCGAGGCGCCGCGACGGGAGGGCTAGCGCCGGGCCATCTACGGGAACCTTCTTGCCGTTACCTGCACGGATTGGTACAACGAGGCTATGCACTACAGAACGTTGGGAACAAGTGATCTGCAGGTATCGGTGGTGGGCCTCGGCACGTGGGCGATCGGCGGCGATTTCTTCGGCGCCGTCGACGATGCGGAGTCGATTCGTGCGATCCAGGCCTCAGTGGATGAAGGCGTCAATCTGATCGATACGGCACCGGCGTATGGTGCCGGACACTCCGAGCAGGTCGTCGGAAAGGCGCTCGCGGAGATTCGGGGCGAGAAGCCTTATGTCGCCACGAAAGTCGGGGTTCTGCGCACGGGCGGCGGCTTCGAGCGTAATCTGAAGCCGGAATCGGTCCGACAGGAGGTCGATGACTCGCTGCGACGGCTCGGCGTCGACGTCATCGATCTTTATCAGATTCATTGGCCCGATGAGAACACACCGCTCGAGGAGACGCTGGCCGAGCTGAAAAGAATCCACGAGGCGGGCAAGTTCCGCTATCTCGGCGTGTCGAACTTCTCTCCGCAGCAGATCGACGAATGTCTGAAGGTGCTGCCGGTTGTGAGTGTGCAGCCGCACTATTCGTTGCTCGAGAGGGCGATAGAGGCCGACCTGCTGCCGTACTGTCGAAGGCAATCGATCGGGTCGCTCGGCTACGGAACTTTTGCGGGCGGGATTCTCACCGGGAAGTTTCGCGAGCGGCCGCAATTCGAGCAGGGTGACAACCGCTACAAGTTCTATCGCTGGTTTTCGGAAAAAACATGGGACGAGGTCCAGAATCTGCTCGATGTGCTTCGCGAGATTGCCTCCGATCGCGAGGTCCCGGTAGCCGAGGTCGCGCGCAACTGGGCTATTCGCGAGAACGGCGGGGTGACCGTAGCGCTCGTCGGTGCGAAAAACGAAGAGCAGGCGAGGGCGAACGCGCGCGGTACCGAATGGAGTCTGACCGGAGAGGAGGTCGATCGCATCGAGGCGACGTACAAGGCGACCGTCGGGAGCGAGTAGTCGGCCGGACGGCCGATAATCCGCTTGCCTGCCTGACACGCTTGTGCTACGTTCGGGCGGCCTATGCAAAACCGGCTGCGGCGTCTGTTCGGATCGGCGCGAGCGCTCCTGTACGGCTACTTCCTCGTGCTGATCGCGGTAAGCACCGTTTTGCTTGCACTGCCGTATGCGTGGCCGCAGCCGGGAGGTATCGCGGTGCTCGATGCGCTCTTTACCGCGACGTCGGCGGCTGCGGTGACCGGTTTGATCACGGTGAACACCGCCGATTTCGCACTGTTCGGCCAACTGGTGATTCTGGCGACGATTCAGCTCGGCGGACTCGGTATCATATTCTTCTCGACCGTATTCCTGATTCAGCCGGCGCTGAAGATGTCGCTTCGCAGCCGGTCGCTGATTCGCGAGTACTATGTCGACCAGGTCGATTTCGATGCCGGCAGGATCGCTCGCTCGATTCTGCTCGTGGTCGTAGCGGTGCAGGCGGCCGGAGCTCTCGCGCTCGTCGCGGGATTCGCGACCGTTGGTGCCGAGCGCCCGGTGTTGAATGCGGCTTTCCATTCGGTCTCGGCGTTCAACAACGCAGGCTTCTCGCTCTTCGCCGACAGTCTCGAACGTTTTGTCGCCGAGCCGGCGATTACCGTGCCGGTCATGCTGCTCGTGGTTCTCGGCGGCATCGGGTTCGTTGTACTCGTCGATCTGCTGCGGAAAACCGCCGGTGGACGCCGGCACAGACTCGCGCTGCATACCAACGTCGTTCTGTCGGTATCCGTCGTGCTGATCATGGTTGCGGCAGCCGCCTTCTTCGTCTTCGAGCGCCACGGTGCCTATGCCGGTTTGAGCGATGGAGAGGCGGGTATGGCGTCGCTCTTTCAGGCGATCAATCCTCGGACCGCCGGTTTCAATACCGTTTCACAGGATATGCTCGGCTATCCGGCACGCACGGTAACGAAGCTGCTGATGTTCATCGGCGGCGCGCCGGGATCGATCGCCGGCGGCATCAAGGTGACTACCTTCGCCCTGGTGCTCTTCGCCGCGCTCTTCGGAACGAACCGGGACGGCGATCTGGAGTTCGCCGAGCGGCGGATTCCGGCAGAGCTGCTCGCGAAGGCGCACGCGTTACTCTTCAAGGCGCTGTTGTTGCTGTTCATGGCGGTTGTCGCGCTGACGATCTCCGAGCGCAGCCTGCTCGCGAGCGGATTCGAGTATTCTGATGTGCTCTTCGAGGCGGTTTCGGCGTTCGGTACGGTTGGACTGTCGACCGGCGTTACGCCGAACCTCTCGGAGGCGGGACGCATCATCATCATATTGACAATGTTCGCCGGACGTGTCGGTCTGATCGCACTCGCGATGCCGCGTGGCATTCTGGCGAAACCGCGGGTCGGCTATCCGACCGGTGAGATAATCGTGGGGTAGCGATGAAACAATTCGCGATAATCGGACTGGGGAACTTCGGCGTTCGTGTGCTCGAGGAGATGTTACAGCTGAATGTCGAGGTAATGGTCATCGACCGCGACAGCGAGCTCATCGAGGAATACAAGGACCGGGTCGCAGCGGCGTACGTGGTCGACGCGATCAAGGAAGATCTCATTCGCAAGGTCGTTCCCGATACGATCGATGCGGCGATCGTCGATCTCGGACACACAACCGAGGCAT
>PUOG01000294.1 GCA_003552745.1 Spirochaetaceae bacterium | reverse complement strand
TTCGTGACGCTCAAGCTTACCGGCAGGCCGACCGCGCATTACTCGGGGGCCGCGTTCTACGGAGTGGCGTACGACCTGCGCAACCGCCGGTTTGATCCGGATTTCATGGCGGAAATCGACATCGATCCGGCACTGATGCCCGATCTGTTCGAGTGCGACGAGATCATCGGAGAGGTTACGAAGAAGGCGGCCGACGAGAGCGGACTCGCGGCAGGCACACCGGTTGCCACCGGCCAGGTTGATTGTAACGCGAGCTGGGTCGGCGCCGGTGCGGTCGACGTCGGTGACATCCAGAGCAATCTCGGTACGGTCGGTAACTTCGGCGTCATCTACAAGGATATCGAGTTCGCGTTCTCCGATATCGGGCGCCTGCTCATGAACTTCCCGTATACGGTGAATTCGAGCGAAACCTACGTCACGGTGCCCACGACATTGACCGGCGGGCAGACGTTGCGCTACCTGAGGGACAATTTCTCTCAAGCGGAACAGCAGGCCGAGCGCCTGCTGAATGTCTCTTCCTACGACCTGCTGACGATGGCCGCGGGCAAGATTCCGCCGGGATCCGACGGACTGATCGCGCTGCCGTTTCTCATGGGCGAGCGAACCCCGATCTGGGACGTAAATGCACGCGGGACCGTCTTCGGGCTTTCGCTCTCGCACGGGAAGGGACACCTCGTCCGCGCGATGATGGAGGGTGTCGCGTACGCGATGTACGACAACTTCCGTCTGGTAAAGGAAGCCGGCCTGAAAGTGAACTACCCGATGATCCTCAACGAAGGCGGTGCGGTAAGCCGACTCTGGCGACAGATCATAACCGACGTGTTCGGTATTCCGACGGCGATGGTGAAACGCAGGAGCGGTGCCCCATTCGGCGATGCAGTTCTCGCCGGTGTCGCGACGGGAGTCTACAAGGACTTCTCGGTGACTAAGGAGTGGGCCGAGTATATCGACCATATGGAGCCCGATTCGGAGAACCACAAGCGCTACCAGGAGTATTTCGCCCTCTACAAGGAGTTGTACGAGCAGCTGAAGGGGTCGTTCGAGCATCTGGCGGAGTTGCGCGCGAAGTACGGCGGATAGAGCCGGGTATCGAGAGCATTTCCAGGGCGGAACACTTTGAACAGACTTAAGCTTTCCGAAAATCGACGCGGTTTCCTGCACGACGGGAAGCCGCATTTTCTGCTCGCAGACACGATCTGGAGCGCATTTGCCTGTGCGACGCCGGCCGAGTGGGATCACTACACGCGCGTGCGAAGCGAACAGGGGTTCAATGCGGTTCAGATCAGCCTTCTGCCTGTGCTGCACGATGCGAGCGATACCTACATCGGTGAGCCGCCGTATCGTTCTGCCGGTGGATTCGACAGCGGGCCATGGGACTTCACTGCTCCGAATACCGCGTTCTTCGATCGGGCGGAGCAGATGCTCGAGCTCGCCGTCGAGCGCGGACTGCGCCCGTGTATCGTGCTGCTGTGGAACAACTATGTCGCCGGAACGTGGGCGAACGCCCGCCGGCCCGACGTGACGATCGCCCGCGATGAGGTCGGCGATCTTGCGCGATACGCGGCTGCGAGGTTTCGCGCCTATTCGCCGATCTACTACATCAGCGGCGACACCAAATTTGAGAACGACGAGATCACCGGCACATTCCTCGAAGCGCTCGATGTGGTCAAAGAGGAGGATCCGGAGACCCTCGCCTCGATGCACATTGGCGGGAACATGTCGGATCTGCCGGACGCGGTTGTATCATCGAAGAACCTCGATTTCTACACATACCAGTCCGGTCATCGCATAACCGACGTACACGCGAGCTGGCAGCTCGCCGAGGCATTCCGGGAGAAATCGCCCGTGCGCCCCATCGTGAACTCCGAGCCGTGCTACGAAGGACATGGGCACGCCGGTAGCGTCTACGGTCGTTTCAACGCGTTCGACGTTCGGCGGGCATTCTGGCAGAGCGTGCTCGCCGGTGCGAACGCGGGGTTCACGTACGGCGGGCACGGATTGTGGAGCTGGCATCGTCGTGGCGCCGAGTTCACGAGCGTGGCGAACTCCCGCGTGCCGATCGACTGGACGACCAGCCTTCGGCTGCCCGGAGGAAGTGATACGGCCGCCTCGACGCGACTGTTCGAGGCGCTCGGTTTACACGCGGCCGAGCCGGCGCAGGAGCTGTTGGTCGACGCGCCGGAAGCGGTCCGTTGTGCGCGCGTCCGTCGCGCCGGCGGTCGCGACGATCTGGTGATCTACATGCCGTATACCGATCCGGTCACCGTGCGCATCGATTCGTCGCCGGGCGATGCCGAGATCGTCGATCTCGCTTCGCGCACCCCATTGAAGGGCGAGATCGTCGGAGGCGCCGGTGGTGTGACGGTCGCAGCTCCCGAGATTAACAGTGATTACATAGTCGTACTACGCGACGCACGAATATAGAGGCTCGAATCCAAAGGAGATCTAACATGAAGATAGAGAAGTGGTCGGTCGGTGAAGTGGAGTTCGCCGGGCCGGATGGAGGAAATCCGTTCCTGAATGTGCAGTTCGGTGCGGTCTTCCGGACCGGCGGGCGATCGGTGCGGGTTCCCGGATTCTATGATGGGGATGGGCGCTATGTCGTACGCTTCATGCCCGATTCGACCGGACGGTGGGAGTACGAGACATTCAGCTCGGAGTCGAAGCTGTCGGGGCAGACCGGCTCGATCGATGTCACCGAGGCGACAACCAAGGGCAATCACGGGCCGGTGTACGCCGACCCGCCGGCCGGCTTCGTATACGCCGACGGAACGCCGTTTTTCGCAGTCGGTACGACCGCCTACGTCTGGACGCATCAGCCGCAGGCGGTCCAGGACCAGACGGTCGCAACGCTGGCGAAGGCTCCGTTCAACAAGATCCGGATGTGCCTCTTTCCCAAGCACTACACGTTTAACGAAAACGACCCCGAGAACTATGTCTTTCCGAAGAAAGGTGACGGCAGTTTCGACCTGGAGCGCTTCGACCCGGAATTCTTCCGTGCTTTTGAGAAGCGCATTGAAGAGCTTCTGGCGATGGGTATCGAGGCCGACCTCATTCTCTTTCACCCGTACGACCGGTGGGGTTTCGCGAACATGAGCCCGGAGGTCAACGCCCGATATCTGCGCTATGCGGTCGCGCGACTTTCCGCGTATCGAAATGTGTGGTGGTCGTTCGCGAATGAGTGGGACCTCGTGAAGGAGCGGCCGGTTTCCGAATGGGACGAGTTCTTCCGGATCGTCGAAGCCGCGGATCCGTATCAGCATCTGCGCTCGATCCACAACTGCCGAACGTGGTACGACCACACGAAGTCGTGGGTCACCCATCTCTCGGTGCAGAGCTCCGACGTCGAGAGTGTCGACCTCTGGCGGAGAGAATACCGCAAGCCGGTCTGTGTCGATGAGTGCTGTTATGAAGGCGACATCCCGAAAGGGTGGGGCAACATAACCGCCGAAGAGTTGACGCGGCGTATGTGGGAGACTTCAGTGCGCGGTGGATTCCCGGCCGCCCACGGGGAAACGTACATGAACGACGACGATCAGCTCTGGTGGGCGAAGGGCGGAACGCTCATCGGACAGTCACCGGCCCGCTTCGCCTTTCTCAGAGAGATCTTCGAGCAGGCGCCGCGGACGTGCGAACTCGAACCGAAACGCAACGTATTCGAGTATACGGCGCTGGAGAAGGACGGCGAATGGTATCTGGCGTACTTCGGATTCCGGCAGCCGCGCAAGGTTTCGGTCAACCTGCCGGACAGCGCGCATTTTGCCGTCGACATTATCGATACGTGGAATATGACCGTCGAGGAGAAGGCCGGCACATTCAGCGGATCGTTTCAGGTTGAGCTGCCGGGACGACCGTACATGGCCGTCCGCATAAGGAGGAGCACATGAAAACACACGAGTATCACTTGATAGATGAGAACGGCAAGCCGTTCTTCTGGCTCGCCGACACGGCGTGGAATCTCTGGTGCAAGGGTACACCGGAGGAGTGGGATGAGTATCTCGCTCACCGCAAGGCACAAGGATTCAACACAATTCAGTTCGTCGCAGGCTGGTGGCGCGGCTCGATGAACCCGATTCACGGCCGGCCGTTCGATCTCGACGGCGACAAGCTCGTGTTCAACGAGTCGGCGTGGAAGTCGCTCGATCTGCTCTTCGAAAAGATCCGTGAGGCGGGGTTGGTGGCCTCTCCGATCATGCTCTGGGCGCTGACCGACATCGATCCGGGGCAGGTGCTGAGCGAGGAGCAGTGCATCGAGGTGGCTCGGAAACAGCTGGAGCGATGGAATGCCCCGAATGTCGTGTGGATGCTCGGCGGGGATGGGAACTATACATCGCCGGAAGCTGAAGCTCGCTGGAAACGGATCGGAAGGGCTGTGTTCGACGAACGGGATGACGTGCTCGCGACCCTGCATCCGTGCGGTGTGACGTGGGTCGGAGATGCGTTTGCCGACGAGCCGTGGTACCGGATCGCCACGATCCAGAGCGGCCACGGGTCGGTCGACGACGATCTGAGGTTTCTGGTTGATGGGGAGTACGCGCGAGCGCACGAGCGCCTGAAGATGCCGTTTCTCAATCTCGAACCGAACTACGAGGACGCGAGATCGTACATCGAACGCAAGCATCTGACCGCCTACCACGTGCGCCGTGCATCGTACTGGTCGCTCCTTGTGGCCCCGCCCGCCGGCATCACCTACGGTATCGGGTCGATCTGGATGTGGGCGCGGGAAGCCGGTGAGATCGCAGAGAACCACGACGAATCGTGGGTCGGAAAGCCGTGGCGGGAGGAACTCGACGCCCCCGGAGCGCAGTCGATGAGCGTTCTCCGTGCGTTCTTCGAGGAGCTGCCGTGGACGCGACTGCGCCCGGCACAGGAGCTGCTGGTCCGACAACCGGGCCGGGAGGATCTCGAGGCGTGGCAGTGTGTGGCGGCGACGCCCGAAGGCGATTGCCTTGTCGCATACACGCCGAAGAAGGTTTCGCTGCGAATAGATGCCTCGAAGATGAAGCCGGGGCTGACGCTGTATAGCGTCGACCCGGTGAGCGGGGAGTGGAGCGAGCACGGTAAGCTCGATACTCACGGCGAGATTGAAATAAACGCCACCGGCCGCGACGATGATGCGCTGCTCGTCGCCATCTCGAAGGAGTAGAAATGCCCGGACGAATAAGAGTTTCGGAGAGCGGCGAGCATTTCGTGGACGAAAGCGGTAAGCCGTTCTTCTATCTCGGCGATACGGTGTGGAGCGTGTTCACGCATACCCGGGAAGAGGAGTGGCTCGAGTACCTGCGCTATCGAAGCCGACAGGGCTATAACGTAGTGCAGATCAATATACTGCCGCAGCACGACGCGAGCGGGCCCGGCCTCGGCCACTCCCCGTTCGCTCGCGGCAGCGACGGCTCGTACGACTTCACATCGTTCGACGAATCGTACTTCGAGAGGGCAGAGCGAATGCTCGAGGCGGCTGTATCGTTCGGCTTCGTTCCCGCACTCGTGCTGCTCTGGTGCGACTACGTTCCGGGAACGTGGTTGTCGAAGATAAAGACCGGTCACGTCATGCCCGCCTCAGCGGTTGCACCGTACGTCGAGTTCGCCGCGAAGCGCTTCGCTCGATTCAATCCGATCTATCTCATTGCCGGCGACACAGCCGACACCGATCTGCAGATCGACGAGGCATGGAGCCATTACGAGACCGCTCTCGAGACGGTGAAGCGAGTCGACCCGGATGCACTGGCGACGTTGCATCTGTGGGGACCGAAGACGCAGCGGTACGAGCTGCCTCGCCGATTCCTCGATTGTGAACACGTGGACTTCTTCATGTACCAATCCGGCCATGGCTTCGACTGGGTGTCGAATCCGTATTCGTTGCCCGGCCATTTCTCGGATGCCGGCCGCCGCCGGCCGATCGTGAACGGCGAGCCGTGCTACGAAGGAATCGGTCACGATCGCGGACGCCACGACCGGCGCAGCGTACGGCGCGCTGTCTGGCTCAGCCTCCTCTCGGGAGCGCAGGCCGGGGTGACCTACGGGGCGCACGGCGTGTGGAGCTGGCATGAGGAGAGTGCACGGTTCGAGAGCTGGGGAGGCGGCAACTTCAAGATGCCGTTTCGCTGGCACGAAGCGCTGCGCTTTCCCGGCGCATGGGATGTTGCCGCCGCACGCTGGCTCTTCGAGCGTTTCGATCTGTTCGATCTGAAACCGGCCGGGCTTTCGGCGGGCCCGGTCGAGGATAGCGCGGTTGCTATCGGCGCGAACGCATGCCTCATCTACATAGCGTATCCGTTTCCGGTACAAGTGGAGCGCGATCTTTCCGGCTACGAGTGGATCGTGATTGATCCGGAGCGCCCGGGGGAGATCGTGCGGCCGGCGGTACACTATGAGAAGGACAGGACGTACTTCGAAATGCCGCACTTCAACTCCGATGCACTTTTTATCGGAATTTCTTAGGCAGGAGAAACAGAATGGGACAGTCGAAGGAATCGGGCGAACGCGCCCGGCCGTGGCGTGAGATCGAAATTGAACTGACCGCCGCGAAGAAATGGTCGAATCCGTACACCGACGTCGAGGCGTGGGTCGATTTTGAACACGACAGCGGACGCGTTATCCGCCGTCCGGCATTCTGGGACGGCGGGGCGAGCTGGAAGGTGCGTTTCGCCTCTCCGGTGGGGCACGGAACGTGGCAGTGGAAGAGCGCCGCCTCGGTCGATGACTCCGGACTTTCGGGTATGAGCGGCGAGGTGCAGTGTGCGCCGGCCGACGACGAAAAGAACCTCTTCTACCGGCGCGGGTTCTGGAAGATGTCCAGGGGCGGGCGGAATCTGGTGCACGCCGACGGAACTCCGTGCCTGC
>PUOG01000114.1 GCA_003552745.1 Spirochaetaceae bacterium | reverse complement strand
TGGACGGTGGCGGCTACCGCCGGGCATTGCTCGACGACAGCCGATCCGTTCACGATCGAAACGGTCCAGTCGGAGGCAGATCCCGATGAGTTTTCGATCGTAACCGAGGCGCAGGCGCTGGGGAAGATCTTCCCCGGCTCGACAGCAACTCAGGCCGTCGTTGCGAAGGTAGTCGCCGGCATCGATCATCACGGGTTTCTTTGCCTGGGGCGGGTCGACAGCCGCGCCTTCTCTTCGGAACAGTTGCGCTACTTTCGCATACTGGCGATGAGGTCAGGCCCACTTCTCGAGAAAGCACAGCTTAGCCACGCACTGCGACGCGAAGCCGTTACCGATAGCCTGACCGGCCTGTGGAATCGTCGGCAACTTCAGAGCGATCTCGATAACCTGCCCCTCCTCTGGAAAGATGCTCGCGAAGTATCGCTGCTCATGTTCGATCTCCGATCGTTCAAGCGACTCAACGACACCTTTGGTCACGCGCGTGGCGACGCGGTGCTTCGCGACTTCGCCTCCGCACTCTCAACACACGCTCCCGACGGAGCGCGCGTCTATCGACTCGCCGGTGATGAGTTCGTCGTCCTTGCCTCGGATTACGCGGCGACCGAGCACAATCGCTATCTCAACTTGCTGCACACATCGCTGCAAGGCATGGGCCGAAGCAGCGACGAGCAACCGCTGGTCGGCTTCGACGTCGGCATTGCCCGTTATCCTTCGGACGCGGAGGACGCCGACGGACTCCTTCGAACCGCCGACGCGCGCATGTATGAGATGAAGCGTTCGCGCTGAATCTGCTTCAGGGGCCTCCGAGGAGCGTCTGCTATCAGCCGGAGCCCGGAAAACGGCCGTACATCTGATCGGGCGCCAGAACGTCGGGATAGCGCTCACGAAGCAGAGTACGAGCGTTGTAGCAGAGGTGGCAGGCGTCGGCGTACGCCTCATCATGCGCCGGAGCGTGCCGGCGAACGAGCTCGGCCGGCCCCCCGCGTACAAGCGGCCCCACCACCGGATGCGATTCGGGTTCGAAGCCGGCGCAGATGCGACTCAGTCTTTCGTTGAAGAGGTTCCCCACGACGATACCCTGGCAGACGTGGATGTTCCCGAACGGATCGACGTGTACACGACCGGGCTCGGCGAGGGTCTCGTGCGGACAGGTTGTGAAGCACTCCCACCGTTGATGTGGACGCCCGCGAACGAGTTTCGCCGCGGCCCTGCCGCGGTACATGACCGCACCGTCACCGATGGAGATGACCCCGACCGGCATGCCGAGCTGACGGGCGGCTGCCACCGCGTTCTCCGATCGCTGCGAGTCTCCATCTCCCGAATGGAAAAGGTCGCTGCTCACCGATAGATCGCTGACCATTCCCGCGATCGGCTGCAGCCACGGCACCGCATCGGGAATCGAAGTTGCCCAGTAAGCATTGGTTACGATGCCGACCTTGAATCCGGCTTCATACGATTCGGTCACCGCCGCGGTCAGCAGCGGATAGTGAAGAAACGGCTCCCCGCCCTCGAAGTAGATCCACTCGATGCCCGGCATCTCGCGCGCCTGACGGAGAATCGATCGGACTCCGGCAATCGACATGGTGCCGCTGCTCTTCGGGCTGCCCCAGACGAAGCAGTGTTCGCACTCCATGGTGCACTCATAGGTTAGAAGCAGATGCAGGCCGGTAAGCGTCACGATGCTCCAAGCGTAGCACCGGCGCGCGTGCCGGGCTACCCGGCAGCTTACGGTCCGCTCGCATTATCCCGCGCCGCCGGTCCCGGCACCGGGCCCCTCCCCCGGCGCGAGAGCGTCGGCGTGGCCGGTGCCGCCCCCTCCGGCGCACGACTGTCGGCGCGGCCGGCGCTACGCGCTGCCGGTAATCCTCGAGCGAAGCGATTCCCACTCGACAAGCTGATCTCCCACCCGATTTCGCGCGGATCGGTACGCTTCGAACAGCTCCCGGTACAGCGCCTGACGCCCGGGGTCGGGCTCGAACTCTCGCTCGACCCCGGTCATTCCACCCACCCCCTCGTCGACCGACGAGAACACACCGGCACCGACGCCGGCGAGTACCGCCGCTCCGAGCGCACCCGCCTCGGTAACGTTCATCCGCACGAGCGGTATACCGAGAACGTCGGCGTGCACCTGCACCGTCTCGTCGGAGCGGCTACCGGCGCCGACCGCGCGCACCGCCTCCAGTTCGATTCCCGCCTCCGGTAGCCGTGAGACCACCAGATTGTGCTCCATCGCGTTCGCCTCGATGATCGCCTTCAGGATCGCCGCCCGGCTCGTCTCCAGCGTCAGCCCGAGGATCGCCGCCGAGCGGTCGGAGAGGAAATCGGGCGGGCCCATCGGCGCGAAGTGCGGCAGCACGAGCAGCCCGCTCGGCCCGGCCGGCATCTCGGCAAAGAGCGAGGCGTAGTCGGCGCCGGCCGGGACGGAGCCGGCCGGGGACCGGCCGCCGGGGGCACCTCGGGAGCTGCCGGGCGACCGACTGGCGGCACCCCAGGAGCCGCCCGGCGACCCGCCGGCGGGAGTATTCTCGGAAATGCCCGCCGCCTCGCGCTCGCCTCCCGGGGCTCCGCCCCCGCCTCCACCACCGAGCACATCACGAAACCATCGAACCGTCGCCCCACCCATATGGAAGATGAAACTCGCATAGAGCCCGGCGATCGCATGGTCCTCGGTGTTGAGCCCGAGCTCGAGCATTGCATCGGTGTCGCCCCTCCGGTCGTAGATCGGAGCAAGACACGGGAAGGTGCCCATGCCGAAAAAGGCGCTCCCGGCGGTCACCGCACCGGTACCGGTCGCACCGGCGATCTGATCGTGTGCCCCGGCGACGATCGGCACTCCGGCCGGCAGCGAGTGGGCGCGCGCCGCCTCGGCGGAGACAGATCCGATCGCCGTCCCCGACCGCACCGGGCGCGGCAGCTTTTCGCGGTCGAGCCGGCAGGCGCGCAGCAGCTCATCGCTCCAATCCTTGCGCTCGAGGTCGAACAGCAGACTGCGGTTGGCAAGCGAGTAGTCGACCGCCGCCTCGGCGCCGAGCATGAACGACACCAGTGTGCCCCAGTGCAGAAAGTACTCAGCGCGCTCGTAGAGCTGCGCATCGTGCTCGCGAATCCACATGAGCTTCGTCGCGCCGTACTGCTCGCCCCACGGATTGCCGTTCACTTCGTGGATGCGCCGGTCGGAGATCGCGGCGCGCAGCTCCGGCAGGTACTCGTTGCCGCGCGTGTCGACGTTCAGGAGGGAGGGGCCGATGATGCGGCGGTCGGCGGTGACCGGGACCATCGCCTCCCCGAGCGATGCGATCCCGATCGCCTCCACCGGATCCGCGCCCGGGCAGCGACCGGCCGCCTCCGCGATGCACTCGGAGATCGACTGCCAGACCGACACCGCATCGAACTCGGCACGGCCCGGAGCCGGTCTACGAATGTCGTACTCACGATAGGCGGAAGCGAGCGTCCGGCCTTCGGTCGAGAAGATGAGTGCCTTCGTCCCGGTTGTCCCGACGTCGAGTCCGAGCAGACTCATTGTAACCTCCTATCGGGCGAGCAGCCGGTCGGCCATGCCGGAGATGCGGAAGTGCTCGCGCAGGAGCTCGCGGGTTCGCTCGTACACGGCGTCTCGGGCGGCACCACCCGCCTCCCGAAGCTTCCGCTCGTACACCTGGCGGATATCGGTGCCGACATTTACCTTGGCGATCCCGGCGCGAATCGCATCCTGCATCATCGCGGTGGAGATGCCGCTGCCGCCGTGCAGCACGAGCGGCACCTGTGCTCCCGCCCGGATGCGCTCGAGATGCTCGATGTCGAGCCGGGCGGCCACCTTCTCTTTGTCGCGAAGCGCCTTCGAGACGTGCCCGTGGATGTTCCCGAACGCCACCGACAGCCAGTCGCAGCGTGTCTCGTGGACGAAGCGCGCGGCCTCCTCCGGATCGGTGAAGCCGGTGCGCGTTGCCACGATCTCCTCGTACGACATCGACGGTTCGGCCTCGTGGCCGAGCACCGCGCCGAGCTCGGCTTCCACCGGAACGCCGGCCGTATGCGCCGCCTCGACCACGCGCGCGGTCGCCTCGACGTTCTCGTCGAACGGCAGCCGCGACCCGTCGATCATCACCGACTCGTAACCGAGCTCGAGCGCCTCGCGGATGTGCGCGAGATAGTCCACGCGCTCATCGTCCTCATCGATGACCGGAATATGGTCGAGATGCAGCCTGACGTGCTTCGACTCGGCAAATCGCCCGTATTCGTGCCGCACCGCCGCCATGCTCCCGGACTCGAATTTGATCCACTCCAGCCGCGCCACCGCGAGCAGGCCGAAGGTATCCTCATCCTCGACCGCCCGCACCACCGGCTCCATCATCGGAAGGTAGGGGATATTGAACGCGGGAATCGCAATCTTCAGCTCGGCCGCCCGTTTCACGATCTCGTTTGTACGCATCGTTCCTCTCTATGTTTTCAGGGTGATGTTAGGAGCTTCCGCGCGACCGCGCAAGTGCCGGACGGTACACCGGCGAACAGATGCGCATCCACCGCTTACCGCACGCGCGCAAGCAGCCGCGACGGTATCAGCTTCAGCAGGCGCGAGAGGATGCCCCACGGAATAACCGGGGCGGTCGTTACCCTGACGCGCCGCTCGATCTGATTCGCGATGATGCGCGCCCCGCGCTCGGCATCGATCACGAACGGACGCCGTGGCAGATCTGCATTCATTTCGGTCGCGATGAAGCCGGGATGGATTACCGTCACGTCGATCGCCGTGCCGACGAGCTCGGATCGTGCGGCCTCGAGATAGGTGGCGAGCGCGGCCTTCGAAGCCGAGTACGGGGCCGAGCGCGGTAGGCCGCGCATGCCGGCAACCGAGCAGATGCCGACTACGTGACCGCTTCCGCGCTCGCGGAAGTAGCGGACCGCCGCATCTACGGTTGCCATCGCTCCTATGACGTTCACCTCGATCGTTCGCTTCGCGTGCTCGAACTCCCCGCTACCCACCTCGCTGCGCGTGGCGACCCCCGCGTTCGCGATCGCGATATCGATACCGCCGAGCTCGGCGACCGCCTCATCAAAGGCCGCGAACAGCGCGCCGGTATCGGTTACGTCGAGTCGCCGCGCGAGAACGTGCAGATCCGGGGCGAATGAGGCGATCTCTTCTTTCAGGGTGATGAGTCTTTCCTCGCGCCGCGCACTGATCGCGAGCCGATAACCGCGCCTCGCAAGCTCCACCGCGAGCGCCCGCCCGATTCCCGAGGAGGCGCCGGTGAGAAAGACGGCACGCCCGTTGCCGGAAGCGGGAACGGAGCCGGCCCCGCCGGTACGATTCGCACGTCTGACCGCCCGCGTTCTCATCATCCTCCAGATCACTCTTCGAGTCTTCGCTCGAACGAAAGCTCTTCGAGCTTCTGGCGGCGAACCTCGGCTTCGAGCTCACGCTCGCGCAGATCGAGCTCCCGCTGCTTCATGCGCATAAAGCGGGAGCCGAGAATACCACCGGTGATGATAAGAGGCGTAAACACAAACACGCCGAGAATGGCTACGACCGGAACGATGATCTCGACCATGGTTCCCTTGTATACCGATCAGCGCCTCGAGGCAAGGAGGCGCTTTGCGGTCGCGACTACCGGGACTACACGATCCTGTAGCTCGTGACGACCGTGTTGGACATCTCGCCGCTGTACTGACTGCGGTAGCGGCCGAGCTTCTCCCGCACCGATTCGCTCTTCTCGTCGTCGATCTCGAGCTCGATGCAGTATTTCGGCGCATCGCCGGAAACCTTACGCATCAGCTTGACCGAATGCACACCCTCGAGACCACTCATGCCGCCTATCGCACCCTTGATGTCGTAGTCCATCGCGTACGAGTCGAACTGTACCAATACCTTCATCGTCTACTCCAATGTGGATGGTCGATTATACGACGGTAAACGGGATTGCCGCTATTCGCACTCGATGTTCGATTGACGAAATCTCGCATGGACGCCCCTCGATGGAATAGTTCAATAGCTATAGTGTCAAAAAGCCCGGACGGCACGAACTCGATTGAGATAGAGCTTGGTGTTGCGGCTCTGGTTGCCGGTGCCGAAGTGCTGGATCCACGCGATGAGGCTATCCTTCTCGGATGAGCTCCAATAGCTGACGGACGCAAAACCTTCAACTGGACCCTCGAAATCGTGCAAGTTCTCGTACATCAGGTTCAACTCATCCTTCGACGGAAGAAACCAATCAGTGTACCCTCCGTGCGTTGCGTTCCTGCCATTGCTGTGTAGGTGTTCCTGTACCCGCTACCGATAGCCGTCGATGTGTCCGGGGTCTCCGTGCGCTCGGTTTTCCACCTATACCTACCGTCTTCGTCAGCGGTCCACGCTTCAAGATATCGCCATCCGTCCGACTCCTTTCCATTGTCGTAAAACACGATTCCACCGGCGGGCCCCTCGTCGCCGACGTGAAACGGAAGCTCCAATGTAACGCTATCAACACGCTCATCAGAGTCCAGGAAGCCGACGGTTTTGGAAACGCTTCTTCCGCCCGGGGAGCGAAGCTCCACCGTGCTCCCTTGTTCTACTCCGGTTAGTGTCACGCTATCGTCGGCGACGACCGAACCCCACCTATCACCGTCTATCAGCACAGTACCACCATCCATCGCTTTGACCCGCACGTCGCCCCATACGCGGCTGAACTCCGCAGTTACCGTAGTGTCGGCGCGCACCGTGACCCGGGAGGTCTCTCGCTCCCCGTTGTCGTAGTGAATCACCACATAGTGCTCACCGCGTTCTACGTGCTGCAAAGTGGCGCTCTGGCCGCCGGATAACCGACCGACTTCCTCTTCGCCCAGATACACGGTGCCGCCGGTTGCCACCCGCACCCGGATTGAGCCGAACCCATAGGCAAAATCCACTTCCGCGGTCTCACCCGCCTCAAGCGTCAGGCTCGTAGTCTCGACATGGTCGTTTGCGTAGCGCGCGGCGACCGTACGCAGTCCCACCTCGAGTCCGGAAAGCGTGATACTCTGGCCCTCGTCGAGATTCGCCATCTCCACTCCGTCGACGAAGATCGTAGCGGAAGCATTGACGCGCACGGTCACGTCGGCCTCGTCGACCGCGAACTCGAAACCGCTCGAAGGCTCCGCCTCCGGCGTGTCATCCGGCCGGCCGACAGTCGGCTCCACCGCGGCGGCCGCCTCGTCGTCAGGGTCCTCCGGCGCACCGCCAAGGTAGGCATTGTCGAAGAACTGGTTATAGACTGCAGGGACCTGCCGGCCACCGGTTGCATCGCGAACGTCGCGCCCGGTGCGCCGGAATACCTCGGTGATATCGATTCCCGCCGTTCCAATGTGCTTCAATAACTCGGCGGTAAAGGTCCCGTTACGTCCCGTGCCGTCTTCGGCAACGCTTCCCGCGCTCGTGGCGTATGCTACGATCGATCCTGGTGGCTGGTACCCGACCGGCGCAAGTCCTCGCGAGCCCGACCGCGCCCACGAGAACGGGTTGTCGCGACATGCGTCGAGCACCACGATACTCAAGCCCGCACCGGCGCGCTCCATCTCATCGAGCACCGAGTTGGTCGCCACAGACCTCGTCCTGAGGAATGACTCCGAGCCAATCGTCGCAGCTGATGGTATCAGGTAGTTGGTTCCGTCCGACTCCACCCCATGCCCAGCGAAGAAGAAGAAGCCGGTCGCTCCGCGGTTTGACGCCAGACGCCTGCCGAACTCCACCACTGCCTCTTCCATTGTCTCAAGGTCCGCATCGATGCGCAGATCGACGTCGAAGCCCATCTCGCCCAACGCATCTGCCATATCACGCGCGTCGTTCGGCGGATTGTTCAAACGACCAAGCGTGTCATAGTCCCCGTTCCCTATCACGAGCGCGATCCTAGCCTCCTCACCTGCGTGCAACGCAATCGAGAAGAGTGAAAGCACCGTCAGCGTCAAGAGTGCTTTTTGAAAAACACGTTTCATACGTCGACCTTCCCTGTATGACTCTGCATCGCGCGAGTCCGCCTACCGAACTGGGGCGCGGACCAGGCGAAAGCCGAGACCGGAACCGCTGGTCATGTCGTACGAGTACCACGGGGAGGCGCTGAACCGAAAGGCGGAACGCGCGTAGCCCGAGGAATTGTTCCAGCAACCGCCTCGAAGGATGCGAAACGTGCCCGAGGAGAGCCCCGCCGGATCGCTCTCCGCGCGCTCCGGGTAATCCCCAAGCCAATCCCAACACCACTCCCACACGTTCCCGCTCCTGTCGTACAACCCCAGCTCGTTCGCCGCCTTGCTCGTCACCGGATGCGTGCTCCGATCGCTGTTCCCGCTGTGCCACGCAACCTGCCCCACATCGTCGCTCCCCGCATACTCGTACCCTCGGCTCTCATTGCCCCCCGCGCGGCATACTCCCACTCCGCCTCCGTCGGAAGCCGGTAGCCGTTCGCGATCGCGTCGTACCAGCTCACACGGTTCACCGGATGGCTCGGTCCCATGCCTCGATCGGAAACCGACGGATTCGTTCCCATCACCGCTTCCCACTGCGCTTGCGTGACCGGGGTCTTCGCCATTTCGAAACCGCTGAGCGTCACTTCCCGCACCGAGCGCTCGTTGACGCGCCCCTCGGTGCTGCCCATTTCGAAACTCCCACCCTCCACCGCGACGAACCCCATGCCCACGCTGTTGACTCGGGCCGGCTGGGGAGTGGGCGTCTCGTCGGGATCTCCCGGAACCAGAGCGAAACGCTGCGTTATGTTGCCGAATTGTTCCGGACGCTGTTGCCCGCCGGTGGGGTATGGACCCGTTGGGCAATGCTCATGTAGAGCTCATAGGGGTGCAATCCCGGCTCGGTCACGTGCCTGAGAAACGCCTGCGTGAAGGGGCTGTTCCGTCCCCGGCCGTCGCTTAGAAGATCATCGTCTCCGGCGGCCGCCTGCTCACCGGGGCAAGCCCACGTCGCGCCGCGCGCGAGGTCGCCGGCAGCGGATTGTGGCGACACGCATCGAGAAAGAAGAGGTTGACCTCCGTATCGGCTGCGGCCATATAGCTCAGCACCTCATTGGCAGCGACGGTCCGGTACGGTACCACCGAGGCAACGGACAGCCAGTCGTCCACCGGAATGAGATAGTTTTTTCCGTCGACCTGCACCCCGTGCCCGGCGTAGTAGAAGAGCCCGACCTCGGCATCGCGCAACTCGCTGCCGAACTCGTCCACCGCCCGCGCCATCTCCTCGCGGCCCGCGTCGATCAAGGTCGTCACCTCGAACCCGATTCCCTCGAGCGCGGCGGCTACGTCGGTTGCGTCATTGGCCGGATTGGCAAGCGGCGGCAGCGTGCCGGCGTTGTACGCCCCGTTTCACATCAAAAGCGCCACCCGGCGCTCTTCCGCTACGACGCTCGCCCCTGCCAGAAGCAACAGGGTAACGAAACCCATAATTCGCACGAGCGCATGAGTCGACGCTCATGGCAGAGAAGAAAGGTCGTCACCATGGAGCATAGGATTATCTCGTTCACGGTTACGGCTTTTCTCATCAGTTTAGCACGCTCCCAAGTCAACGTTTTGCGAGACACTCGATTTCGCCATCGTTCCGGAACTACCCGGCTATCATAGTTGTTCCCAGATCACGGAGGTGGATGCGCCGGAGTACGTCCTGTCCAACCATCTCCAGATTCATTTCACCGAGCTGCCGAAAAACCGGCTTCGGGACGTCGCGTCGGTCGGCGACAAGCTCGAACCTGCCCGGAGAATGCTGCAACGCGAGTTCGCTATCGACGACGTCGCCGATATCGCCGGCCTGAGCGAGGAGGAAATCAAGGCGCCGGAGAACGAACCCGAGTAGCTGAGACACCACTCCACAAGCTCCTTCGGGCGCCTTCCCGGGCGAGCCGACACACGGCCCCGGGGGCCTTCCCCGGTCGGATCTCCCTATCACCGTGCGCCTCCGGACGATCGTCTCCTCGGCCCGCCCGGGAACCGGGCCCCTCCAGGCTCCGCTGCGCCCTCGCCCGCTGACGGATCGGCACGTACCGGCGGCGCCCGGCAACGCGCTACTGCTCGCCGGCGGAACTCGATGGTCCCGGAGATCGTTCGGCGAGGCGCCGGATCAGGTGCAGCGGATCGGCCACCCAGACGTTCCGGTCCGTCCTCAGAGGATACGGGTCGTCGACGGGTGCCACGACCCAGGTCTCGTCCGGGCGGACCACCTCGAGGGCCGACCAGAACCCGCGGGTCACCTCCGGCGCCGTCGACGACTTGGCCTCAACGGCGATCAGCCGATCCCGGTAGCGAAAGAGCAGGTCGAGCTCGGCGCCCTTCTCGCTGCGGTAGAAGGAAGCGTTGCGCGGCTGCAGCGACGAGAGAATCTGTTCCACCACGAAGCTCTCCCACGATGCACCGCGCCCGGGGTGGCCCAAGAGCGCAGTGCCGTCGGGGATCTCCAAGAGCGCATGCAGGATGCCGGTGTCGCGGAGGTATATTTTCGGCGCCTTCACGATCCGCTTCTTTACATTCCCGGTGTAGGCCGGCACCAGCCGGATCATCCATGTGCGCGACAGCAGCTCGGTGTACCTTCGTACCGTCGTGTGCGACAGGCCCAGCGACTCCGCAAACTTCGCATAGTTCATGGTAGAGCCGGCGGCGTGTGCAAGCATCGTCCAGAAATGCCGGAGCGCTTCGGTGCGCAGCTGTATCCCCAGCGCGGGAAGGTCGCGCTCGAGGTACGTCCGCACGAAATCCTCCCGCCACCGCACGCTGACACCGTCGTCAGCGGCCAAGTAACTCCGCGGAAATCCGCCGCGGATGTGGAGCTGCCCGGTATCCGGGCGCGCCTGTACGTCGCCGCCACCCCCGGCGGCCGCCTGCGCGATCTCGGGCAGCAGAAACGGGGTCAGCTCGACGAACGAAATCCGACCCGCAAGGGTCTCCGATCCCTGACGCAGCAGGTCCGGCGACGCCGACCCCAGGAGGAGAAACTGGCCGGGTCGGTCCGACCGGTCCACCCAATACCGGATAACGGGAAAGAGGTCGGGCCGTCGCTGCACCTCGTCGATACAGATGAGCCGCTCCTCATTCAAGGCAAAGAGTGCTTCCGGATCGCTGAGCCGGCGCAGGTCCGCGGGCCGCTCCAGATCCAGGTACAGAGGCTCACTGAACCCCGCGAGAATCCGCCGCGCCAGGGTAGATTTGCCGCACTGCCGCGGTCCCAGAATGGTCACGACCGGAACACTCCGCAACCTCCGCAGCACGGTCTCACTTGCCGCTCGGGGAACGTAATCTCTCATATTGAACGCAGCATATTCATATTCCGCTATTAAGTCAAGTTTGCAAGGCCGGGAGGACAATCCATCCCGGGGAGGCCCCGAAAAGAGTCCGAAACAGCAGGAACGCAGATTCGATCATCTACCGGCCCGGAGATCGTGCCGACGCACATGCACTGACCGGCCGAATACTCCCCTGGGCGAAGTCGGTGAGCCCCGGGGCGTGAGCGAGTCGACTCGCACGCGAAGGCGACTACCTACGGCGAATCCGCAGCCGGATCCGGATCGCGCCCCATCGCCCCCCCTCCCGCCACCTCTTTCGGCCATCACCTGCGGCCGGCGCGCGCCGGAGGGCGACCCCGAGGAGCTGAGGCACCACTCCACGAGCTCCTTCGGGCGCCTTCCCGGGCGGGCCGAAACACGGCCCGGGGGGCCTCCCCCGGTCGGATCTCCCCATCACCGTGCGCCCCCGGACGATCGTCCCCTCCGCCCGCCCGGGAACCGGGCCCCTCCAGGCTCCGGCGCACTCTCTCGGGGCGCTGGTGCGTGCGCGTCGCAGAGGCCCGGCGGCTGCGGTGATGCCCCGCGTCGCCGGCCCACCCGCAGAACAACCCCCTCCATCCCGCGCACGCAATGCGCGCCCCGGCGCGAGACGCGAGCGAGGAGTCGTACCCGGGGGTTCGCCGTCGCATGGCGGCGCATGCCGAACGTGTGCTTGATAGAGGCATTCCGCCAGCCGGATATCCGCTTGCCAATGCTCTCCGTCGGCCCGCCCAACGCCGCCTGCTTCTCGATCGAAAGAATCCGGAGACAGCTATAGAGCCATACATCCAGTTTCAGGATCTCGAAGTCGCCAGGACACCGCTCCAGGCGCTCCCGCCTTTTCTCCGTCTCGTTGGCCCTGGAGACGCGCCGCACCAGCATCACACCGTCGCGTTTCATATCCCGGCCGAGCGTGTACTTGAACCCCCGGGAAACTCTTCGGCCGGCTCAAAGATCTCGACAATCGGCGGCTACGTCTGCTGATGGACAAAAGGCGATAGTACGGCGCCGCGATTCCATCTTCCCCGTTCGGCCGGGGGCTAGCGCCCCCGGCACCCCCACTTGGGGGAAATAGTTCAATGGCTGAAGTGTTAAAAAGCCCGGACGGCCCGAACCCGATAAAAGTTGACGCCCTTGCGGTTGCCGCCCTGGGCGCCGCTGCGGAAGTCCTGGTACCACGCGCTGTAGCTACGGCCCTCGGACGAACTCCAATAGGAGCCGGACGCAAAACCTCCAACTGGATCCGCGATGTCGTGCAAGTTCTCGTGCATCAGGTTCAACTCATCCTTCGACGGCAAGAACCAGTCAGTGTACCCACCGTGCGTGGCATTCCTGACAACCTCCGCCGCCGGGTGTTGCGTTCCGGCCATTGCTGTGTAGGTGTTCCTGTACCCGCTGCCGATAGCCGTCGATGTGCCCGGGGTCTCCGTTCTACTAGTCTTCCACTGATTGGAACCGACCTCGTCAGCTGTCCACGCTTCAAGATATCGCCATCCGTCCGACTCCCTGCCCTTGTCGTAGAAGACGATTCCCCCGGCGGGACCCCGGCCTCCGATGCGAAACGCAGGCTCCAGTGTAACGGTAACAACACGCTCACCAGAGTGCGCGAAGTCGACGGTCTGAGAATCGCTCCGTCCGTCCGGGGAGCGAAGCTCCACCGTGCTTCCCTCTTCAACTCCGGTTAGTGTCACGCTATCGTCAGCGCCGACCGAACCCCACCGATCGCCGTCTATCAGCACAGTGCCGGCTGCAACCGTGCTCACCCGCACATCGCCAAAGACGCGGGTGAACTCCGCGGTTACCGTGCTGTCCGGGCGTACCGTGACCCGGGAGGTCTCCCGCTCCCCGTTGTCGTAGTGCACCACGACCTCGTGCCGGCCGCTTCCTACGCCGCGTACCGTCGCACTTTGGCCCCCGGACAGACGGCCGACCTCCACGTCGCCGAGGTATACCGTACCCTCGGTTGCCACCCGAACCCGGATCGAGCCGAACCCGTAGGTAAAGCTCGCCTCCGCGGTCTCGCCCGCCTCCAGTGTCACGCTCGTGGTCTCCGTGTGCTCGTCCGCGTAGCGCGCCGCAACCGTGCGCAGGCCAACCTCTATCCCGCTGAGCGTGGTGCTCTCGCCCGCGTCCAGACTCGTCATCTCCACCCCGTCGACGAAAATCGTAGCGGCGGCGTTCACGCTCACCCGCACGTCCGCCTCATCCACCGCGAATCCGAAGCCGGCCGACGGCTCCTCGTCCGGCGTAGGCTCGGGCTGCGCAGCGATCGGATCCGCCGGTTCCGCGGCGGCCGCCGCCTCGTCGTCCGGATCCTCGGGCGGGCCGCCAAGGAACGCGCTGTCGAAGAACTGGTTATACACCGCGGGAATCTGTCTGCCCGCGGTTACGTCGCGCACGGCGCGTCCGGTGCGGCGGAACACTTCGCTGATATCGATCCCCGGTGTTCCGATATGGTTCAACAGCTCGGCAGTGAAGGTGCCGTTGCGCCCCGTGCCGTCCTCGGCAACGCTGCCGGCACTGGTGGCGTACGCTACGATTGATCCCGGCGGCTGGTAGCCCACCGGCGCAAGACCTCGCGAGCCCGACCGTGCCCAGGAGAACGGATTGTCCCGACATGCGTCGAGCACCACGATACTCAGCCCCGCTCCGGCGCTCTGCATCTCATCGAGCACGGCTTGGGTTGCTACCGAACGCGTCCTGAGAAACGACTCTGAACGGATCGAGGCGCCCGACGGAATCAGGTAGTTGCTTCCGTCCGATTCGACGCCGTGCCCCGCATAGAAGAAAAAGCCGGTAGCACCAAGCTCGGAAGCCAGACGTCTCCCGAACTCCACCACCGCCTCTTCCATGCTATCGAGGTCCGCATCGATTCGCAGATCGACGTCGAAGCCGACGTCCTCCAACGCGTCCGCCATATCGCGCGCGTCGTTCGGCGGATTGTTCAACCTACCCAGCGCATCGTAATCGCCGTTGCCGATCACGAGCGCGATCCTCGCCTCCTCGCCTGCGTGTAGCGCAATCGAGAAGAGAAGAAGCACTATCAGTGTCAAGAGTGTTTTTTGAAATACTCGTTTCATACGTCTATCTCTCCCGTATGACGTTGCGTCGCCCGAGCCTGTCTACTGAACTGGGGCGCGGACCAGGCGAAAGCCATAGGAACCGTCGCCTCCGACATGGATACGACGTTCCGGGGCTTCCGAGAGTCGTCTAGAGGAACGCGTTTGCATAGCGATGGAACCAGCCCACCCGCCGCGGCGCACACGGTGTTCGCCTGATGAAGGACCCATCGGGTCGCTTTCGGTGTGCGTCGAGTAGTCGTCATACCAATCCCAGCACCACTCCCACACGTTTCCACTCATATCGTACAACCCGAGTTCGTTCGCCGCCTTCGCACCCACGGGGTGCGTGCTGTCGTCGCTGTTACCGAAGTACCACGCAACCTCGTCTACCTCATCGCTCCCAGCGTATTCGTAGCCTCGGCTTTCTGTCCCGCCCCGCGCCGCGTACTCCCACTCCGCCTCGGTCGGAAGCCGGTAGCCGTCCGCGCTGCGGTCCATCTCCGCCGCGTCCCAGGCGTCGTCGTTTTCCTCCGGCGGCTCACCCCAGTCGTCGGGGTCGGTGCTCCCACCGATCGAATACACGGGGGTCAGCCCCTCGGCGATGCTCAGCCGGTTCGCGTACGCGATTGCGTCGTACCAGTTCACGAAGTAGACGGGATTGTTTTCCCCTTTGCCAAATAGATTCCAGTTGGGATGGGCCAGATCTCGTTGTTCGTGGATGCTTGTCCCCGTCACCGCCTGCCATTGTCCTTGCGTTACCGGTGTCGTCGCCATCTCGAAACCGGTGAGCGTCACCCGGCGCACCGGGCGCTCGTTCTCGTGGCCGTCAGTCCTGCCCATTCGGAAAGTGCCTCCTTCCACCGCCACGAACTCCATCCCGACGCTGTTGACCGCATCGCGCTCGGGCGCCTCGACATACGTGAAGGCGACCGTAGCCCTTGTGTCGGTGCGGACGCGCACCGTCTCCTCCTCCCGCTCGCCGTCACCGTAGCGCACCTCCAGCCGCCGGGCACCCGTAGACACGTCGCTCAGCGTGGCGGTCTGCCCGGCGTCGAGAGCCCCGATCCGCTCCCCGTCCAGGTAGACCGTACCCTCCGTCTCCACGGTCACCCGAATCGAGCCGAGGGTCCGTTCGATCTCGAATGCAGGCCGCGCCGCCGGCGCCTCATCCGGCGCCACCAGCGACACACGATCGGTCACGTTGCCGAACTGCTCCGGCCGCTGCTCGCCGCCGGTCGCCTCACGCACCTCGCGGCTTACGTTCCGGTACAGATCGTACACATCAAGCCCCGGCGTACCCACATGGTTGAGGAACGCTTGGGTGAACGGGCTGTTGCGCCCCAGCCCGTCCGATGCCACGTCGTTCGCCCCCGTCGCGTATACGATCATCGTCTCAGGCGGGCGTCTGCTTACCGGCGCAAGCCCCCGGTGGAGCGACCGCGACACCTGCGGCAGCGGATTGTCGCGGCACGCGTCCAGGAAGAAAAGGTTCAGCCGGGCCCCGGCATCCTCCATGGAGGCGAGCACCTCGTCCGCCGCAAGCGTCCGCCAGTGCACCACCCCCGCGTTCGGAAGATCCGCGTCCACCGGAATAAGGTAGTTCGTCCCATCGACCTGCACGCCGTGCCCGGCGAAGTAGAAGAGCCCCACCTCCGCGTCGCGGAGGTCCAAGGCAAAGCCGTCAAGCGCCGCCCCCATCTCCTCGCGCGTCCCGTCGATCACTGTTCGCACGTCGAACCCAATCTCGGCCAGCGTGGCGGCGACATCGCGGGCGTCGTTCGGCGGATTGGTCAACGGCGTAACGGTCGGTGTGTCATACGCCCCGTTTCCGATCACAAGCGCTACCCTTTTATCATCTGCCCCGGCTGCCACAGTGACCAGCAGCAGCGCAAGAAGAACCGGAAGCACTACCCGCATACTGGGTACAAAACCACCGCTCGGGCTTTTCATAATCCCCCCCCTCGCACAAGCTTGCATTAGCTCGCGACGTTCGCTCACTGAGCAACTCCGTATAGCGGAAAAAACTCCATGCTGCCGCTGAGAAGCGGGCGCTGCTGACCGTCGGTAAGTTCGATTACGCGGTCGGAAACATAGCTGTAGAGTTCATCAATGCGTAACGCCTGGCTGCCTTCGGCCGGCCGCGCCATGCCTTCCAACAGGGCTTCGCGCACCGCCAAGGTGAACGCCCCGTGTCCCCAATTCGGGTTCTCCCGGGCGGCTTCGTTGCCTCGTGAAGCGCTCAAATAGGCGATACCCTGTGTTTCGGCGAGCCGTTCAACAACCCGCGTCATGTCGGGGCCGGCATCGCGTCTTCCCGGGATAAAACCGCTCTGACAGGTATCGAGCATGACCAGCGCCCGCTCGGAATCCACGTTGTACCGTAAGGCCCGCTGAATCACATCCTGATCCAGACCGCGCCGTGTAGGCGTATCGAGGTCCGCGTCCGCGCCCATGAAGTAGTAAGTATCTCGATGTTGTATTCCGTGTCCGGCCATGAAGACCACCACGGTATCGTGCCGCCGAGCACGTCCTACAAACGTTTCGAGCTCGGCGATGATGTTTTCGCGGGTGGCTTCTTCATTCAGGAGCACCTGAGTATGGACCTCGTCATATAAGCCTACGCCGCGTTGTGCTTCAAAAATCTCGCCGATCGTTTCCGCGTCCTTCGCCGCAAAACGGAGGTCCCAGTCGGGGTTGTTGTAGTCGTCCACACCAACCGAAAGCACGAAAAGCCGCGGCGGATTTCGCATTCCGGTAGACTCGATCGTAATCTCTTCGTCGTGTGACTCGATGTTGTTGCCGTTATAAGCCACCACTCGAATGGTGTTCTCCCCTGTTCGGAGAGAAAGGTCGAAACCACGCTCCACTCGAGCTTGATCGTGTTCCTCACGCCCGACCACTGCAAGACCGCGCTCTCCATGGCTTCCAGGAAGCAGTTCGTCGTTTACCCAGACCGCCACCGACTCGATCCCGTGCTGCCTGTCAATCGCCGTTACATCGAGCGTGACCTGATTGTGGTCGATAACGTCGTTGTTTCGAGGTGAGTTTATTACGACCTCGGGCCGTTGATTCGCGAAAAAGCCTTCATCGTCAGCGATATCGCTTGCAAGCTCGTAATCCGGGTCGCCCTCCGGCGAGTAATCTGCCACGCTTTTCTGGAGCAACCATCCGTCGCGTCCGGCGACCGACACCCGGTAATACCCGCCGAGCTCACCGGTCACCTCGAAGCGCGCGCCTTCCTGAAACGTGTTCACAACCGGGGTATCATCGGAAGCTCCGTCGTACACCTCCACCGCCTCGGTTGAGACAACGTCTTTGTTCAGCGCCAGTATCGGGTCGGTCTCGACATCCTCATCTACCGGCACCTCCACGACGTCACGAAGGAGCTCACCAAACTGCTCGTTTTCCACGACGAGCTCCAGTTCGAAACGCTCGCCCTCAAATCGCGGCCGGAGCCCGGTTTGCGTCGTAACTTCCACCGTCTCGCCGCCGGAAACCTGATCGATTCGGTGAGAAGGTTTGAACAGCTCGAGGTCCGGATGATCTGTCTCAATACGAGCCGATACATCTTCCAGCTCGAACACCGAGTCGTTGCGCAGGCGAAAGGTAAAATCGGGTGATTCTCCCGGCTGGATGATTCCGTCCTGGTTGCCGGTGGAGGTGGGAGTGCCTCCGTCGCGCACCGTGTAGGTGTACAACACCTCGGGCGGGTTAAAGACCCCGAGATCGGCAAGCGCTTGAATCTCAGCGCGCGAAAAATCACGACCACCGCGAAACAGCGATTCGACAATAGACCGGGTCAGATAGTTGTGTTCGGCAAGCGCGATAAGATCTTCGTTCGAGTAGCTTACCAGCTCGTCGACAATAACACTCTCGACGATGTCCTGTGAAACCGCTCGTTCGGAGGCAAAGAATATGAGATCATCTATGGCGTACTCGATCTCTTCGAAATGAATAAGGCGGTCCACCGCCCGCCGGTCTATATGTTCACCCGCGACGAGCTCACGAACGTCAGTTGTATCGAATAGTTCGATGTATTCCTGAACGCGGCGATTGTTCATAGACGCGATAGAAACCGAACCTCTTTGACTAGGGGCCGTCCAGTCGTTGGCCTCGCTGAACTCCACCTCGACACCGAGATCGGCCCCAATGCCTCCCAATCCTGGCTCCGGAAGCGTCACGACCCGGGTGGCTTCAGCTTCCGGCGGCAGCCACCCGAAAAACACCGGCACCGTATCTCCACCGTCAACCGTAACCTCAGCGGTCAGCCCGAAGAGATCGCCTCGACCGCTATTTCGTGCGGTTATTTCGAAATACGGCTCTTCCACATAATCAAAGGTACGCGGAATGCTGATTTCCGATTCCGGAAACGGCCCTCCCTCAGGCGTCCCGGTCTGAAACGCGTCCATACCCCGCTCGGCGTAGGCCTGCTCCACCGTCGGGCCAAATTGCTCGGCGTACGGACCGATCTCCTCGCCAAAGCGCAGCACCGGCACTACCGCGACGGCGCCGTACGATTCGTTCGTCTCTTGAATGAGCTCCCGGTAATCGGCCGCGAGATCATTCTTTGCATCGAACGGGCGCAGCCCGTCGCCTCGCTGCGCAAAGGCATCCGCATCGTGGTATAGCAATAGCTCTGTAGTGTTCGCATGCTCATCTTCAACGGCAAGGTGCAGCGGTGTGAGTTCTGCGTCGCTGACGGCATTTACATTGGCATCGTGTTCGAGAAGCAGCTCGACAAGTTCACTATTGCCGAAATAGGCTGATATATGCAGCGCAGTAAAACCGTCGTTGCGCGCGAGATTCGGGTCGGCGCCCTGCTCCAACGCCTGCGCGGCAAGACCGGTGGCTTCATGCAGCGCCGCCACGATCAGCGTGGTATTGCCGTCGCCGTCCTGATAATCCGGAGACTCCAGCCCCAGTAATACCGGCCGGGCAAGCTCGGGAGTACTCTCTTCCAAAAAACGCTGGATATTCTCAAGCGGAGTCGGCGGGCCATCCATCCGCTCGGTGTCGTCTACGCGTCCGTTATCATCGGGAACCGCGTCATCCGGGGCTGTGGCGCAGGCGCTTATCGCCAGAATTAGGATAACGAGAAAAAAAAATAGTATCGTACTCGGAAGCGATCGATGTGCCATTCGTTCTACCTCCTGGGTATCCTTATTCAGCGAGCCACACTCTCGTGGCGCGCCCGGTCGCCACCTCTTCCACCGATACATAACCCGCGTGCCGGTTGCGCAGGTGTATTTCTTCGTTTGCTTCTTCCAACAAGCGTTCATTGGCGCGTTCGGTGGCACGCTGTTCGCGCTCCAGCTCGCGCCGACGGCGTTCGTTTTGGGCGATGTTGTCTTCAGCCGGTTGTTCTTCCGTCGATGACCCCAAGACTATACTCCAGCCAAGGCCCATAGCCCCAAGTCCGAAAGAAGCCAGCGCGCCGGGATCACCAAGGCCTCTTCTTTCTCCTGCTCGGGGCCCATCCGAATCGTATTCATCCGCGGCTATGACAAAGCCAAGTACAAAAAGACCGACTCCCGCGGCAGCTGCCAACCCGTGAAAACCGAGTTGAAACTGCTCTTCACTCTCCGGCAACAACTCCAAGCCGCTCGCACTCGGGACCGGCTGGTAACCATCAAGGCCGCGCGCGTCATTAAGTAGTTGTTCAGGCGCGGCGTAGCTGATGGCATATACGCTTCCCGCTTCTATCTCGACACGCGCGTAATCGCTATAGAGGGTACCGCTATGCGCCTCGAGATCCCGACCCCATCGAATTCTTAGCCGGTTTTCTTCTCGGAAGATTTCAAGCGGTGTTTGCGCCGGTACCGTTATCCAGTGATCCCTATCAGCCAAGTACAAAGTCGCTTCGCCGGCATCAGCATGAAGGTCTGAAGGGACCTCGAGAGATGACCACCCGCTTCGCCGCTCCTCGGCCGCGGCGGCAACACGATCATTGAGCGAGGACAGCTCACTCGAAGAGTCAAAAGCATACAGCGGCCCGGCAAACAGCCCGCTGGAAACGACCGCGCATATCAACACTCGACAAACACTCATTATTCTTCCGCCTCCCGCACCGTGGTTATCGTGAGCGAAGCCTCACCTACCCGCCCGCCTTCACCACCTGCTTGATCCTCGTCACGATCGTCCACGCGGGCGAGTCCCCGGGTGCGGCCCACAACACCCTCAGCGGAGCCGAAGACCTCATACTGCTGGCCATCAATTATGCGGATATGGGTATCCGCCGCTGGCGGAGGTTCAGAAGAGGCGGTCACGATTAGCCGTTCCACCCCGAAAGGCGGCACCACTACGAACCGGTATGGGAGCTCAACCACCCGATTCACACGGTCCACGCCGATATAGAACTGTGGTTCGAGCATTACCAGATCACCCGAAGCAAGCTCATAGGTCAGCCGCAGAAACGCCGGCTGATTCACGCGAAAGTAGAACTGAAGCTCCTCTCCTTGCTCGAACACGAGCACATCCTGGTCGCGGCCCTTGTTCGTCCACACGTCCACCGAGATGCCGCCCTCGACGGTCGCCTCGCCAATGAGAAGTTTTTCGTTTGCGAGTGCGGAGTCGAGATCCGCGGGTTGTATTTCAAGATCGCCGGCCGCCGATACGGGCACGACAGCTCGTTCGCTCCTTAACACCTCACCACTCTGCGAGTCGCGAACTCGCAGCGAAAGCTCAATCTCCTCGCCATCGATCCAGTAACCCCCTTCAAGAACCGCTTCAGCGGCCCCCGCGGAGTAACTACTGCGCTGCCGCAGCTCATCGCTCACCGCGGAAACCAACCGGGAGCCGAATTCGCTGCTGAAATCCGCGTTCTCGTACCGCAGGGGTCTCTGCCCCACGATACGATACTCGGAGGCCGACAATTGACGGGCCAAGTGCTCGACAAGATTCTCGTATCGTTCGGGAGTGAAGCGCTCTATCTCGTTCTCCAGCTCGCGAACGGTCTGATATTCTCGCTCAAGCTCGCTTTCGTATGTCCGAATATCAGCGGAAAACTCGCGATCGGCGATAGCTGAAAGGCGCCGAAGACTCTCGAGAACGCCGAATGCCGTCTCCGCATTGTCCCGGTTTGTATTGGCAAGCCGCAGCGCTTCCTCAGCATCTTCAATACGGCCATCGGCGAGATCGTCTGCCGCTTGTTCATTCGCCCGACGCAGTCGCTTCAACGCCTGTTCGGTAGAATCCGCATACGACCGCGCGAGCGTGCTCACCTCCACGTACGCAAGGGCGTAAATGCGTGTCTCATCTTCATCAATGAGAAATGCAGGCTCGGCAACCTGCAACTCCGATGAGCTTCTGGTCACGCTGCTGTAGGAAGCGTTGGCGCGGCGACCGTCGTCGCGTTCACGGGTCACGATCTCGCTTCGAATACTGACGCGAACCTTCCGGATGAGATCGTCGAGCGCCTGAGTTCGCGCGATCTCAAGAGCATCGGTGCGGTCGGCCTCAACCATACTGAAGCCGGTGAGATAACGTGGCAGCCGGATACGCGCGTGGGACCCGAACGACCGCGCCCACGACTCCAGCCCGTTCGCGGTCATAACCCCGCACAGAAGCACTATCAGCGATAGGAACACGCTACGAGAAAAACGCTGCTTCATATCATCCTTGACATTAGCAAGACACCGGTCATACTACAAGAAAGAATAGTCCATACCGGTTATGATTTGAACAAAAAATGCTTGCTCATAATAAGCATCTCGTAATTCATCCGGTGGAGTTATACTCAAACAAGTCATGTTACTTAAGGAGAATAAGTATGCGAAGACATCAATTGCTAGCAGTCCTGGTCGCGTTTCTGGCAGTAGCCGCGATTGTTGGATGTGCCACGCCCGATCAACCACGCCCAGCGGATCTCCCCGATTTCTACCTCAATCCCCCGGTCGCCGAGGATGCCTTCTACGGTGTCGGTTCGGCACAGATGGCAAGCCTTGACAACTCCAGACGGATGGCGCTTTCGCGCGCTCGCGAGGACATTGCATTCCAGATCCAGGCCAGCGTAGAGGCGGCGATTATCGATTACTCCCAGGAGGCAGGCGCCGACGACAACACCCAGGTTCTGCAGTTTGTGGAGACAATCTCGCGACAGATCACCGACACGACGTTGAACGGTATACGTACCGAGGAAGTGGCACAGAGCGACGACGGTACAATGTACGCGCTCGTGAGTCTGCCTATGAACAATTTCGGTGACGCGGCTGCCGATGCCTTCTCCCGTAACGAGGATGCGGCCTTCTCCCAGTTTCAAGCACAGCAAGCACTCGAATACCTCGATTCCCAGCTCGAAGAAGACCCACCGCAGTCCAGTCCGGTCGAGGAATAGTTCAGACGAACTCGCGGGCCGGAGGTCGACGCATAGCGAACCTCCGGCCGGCACTCAATCAATCAATCTCCGCAATTGCCAGGCTGTACAGAGAGCGGCCGTCCTCTGAGAAATAGCGCTCAACGACGTAAAACCTTGACACTGAGGCCACGGCGCGTTCATCCCGTATCCGACGATCACCGTATTGCTCCGCGATAAGCGATAGCTCATGTGTGCGAAGAATCTCGGTCAACGCCTCGGCGTCCGCCCGATCGACGCTGCGCTGGAGATCACGTCCTGTCTCGACGACCCCTACACCGACCGTCAGTCCGCCCAACGATGGAGCTCGGGTTATCCAGTGCGGGGGCCTCTGCCCGGCGCTTGTTAGTTCGACCGGAATAGAAATCGCGCGCAGGGAATCGGAGGTCGCCAATACCACTGTCCCGCGGTCGTTCACGAACGTCTCGACAACGTCCATCTCCTCGAGCAGTTCATCCGCTTTCGCTTCGTTCCAGTTTACTTCGAGGTGTTCAACCCCGCGAGCACGGACACCATCGCGCGTGATGGAAACGTACGACGCATCAAAGCCTTGATAACGCGCCGCTTGCTCGGCAGCATGTTCGAGAGCGTATGCATTCTCTTCCTCCCGATCCCGGCGTCGCGAACTGATGCCGACGAAAACCGGTCCCGAAATTTCGGCGGAACTTGCCGAACGCACCGCTTGACGGACTTCAGAAGGAAAGTCCATCGGGAAACTGTCGAACGTCGCCCCGAAAACTATGAGCAGCGTAAGAATGACGATCTGCATGAAGTGTGCTCCAGTATCGCCGCAGGTCCGTTCGAATCGGGCGGCTTTGCGTGTTTCTTAGGCAATTGTATCTTACGTTGGCGTACGACGCGAACCGTAGATTGGAGATCCAAGAACTCTACCACTATCATTGCGAAGCAATTCCCAGGTCACGTTTTGCTATTGCATGCTTTATCTTTAGCCTTTGTAAAAAGGTGATTCTCAATGAGTGCACAAACGATCGATCAAGGCGCCTTCGTAGCGGCGTTGGGCACGCTCATGCGCGAGGCGTATCTCGGACCCGACGATCCGAACGCCACGTGGTTCGCCGACAACGAGCCGGACTGCGGTATCGTCGGCATGCTCGAGCAGGTCGATGCAGAACAGGCGAGTATCGCAAGTCACGCGAACCACGTCCGTTACGCGCTGAATCTCGTCAACCGCGCGGTCGCCGGAGAGGATGCGCACGCGAACGGCGCGATGGGCGTGGTCGCCCACCGCGCCTGGCACCTCGGGGCGATCCGGCAGCTCGTCGCACTGGTGACCGGCGATTGACTTTCGCTACCGGCGGTGCAATGGTACTCCCATCCGGAAACGGCGCCGGCCCGCGCCCACGCGGACCGCTCGAACCGTACGAGTGACCCGGGAGTCGTGTCCGGGTAGTTGCACCGAGGAGGTAGCCGCTTATGCCCACCGACGAGGAGAGGAATACCGCAGCGGGAGCCGGGGATTCCGGCACCCCTATCGATGACATGAACCGGTACATCGATCACACACTGCTGCGTCCGGAGGCGACGCGCGAGCAGATAGATGCGCTTCTCCGCGAGGCGCGCGAGTATAACTTCTACGCGGTGTGCGTGAACGGGTGCTGGACCTCGCTCTGCGCCTCCGAGCTCGCCGGAACCGGCATCGGTGTGGCGACGGTCGTCGGCTTTCCGCTCGGGGCGATGGCCTCGCGCATCAAGGCGGCGGAGGCCGAGGCGGCGGTTGCCGACGGTGCGAGCGAGCTCGATATGGTCATAAACGTCGGCGCTCTCAAGGACGGCGATCTCGATCGGGTGCGCGACGATATTCGCTCGGTCACACGGGTGACCGGCAGCGAACGGATTACCAAGGTCATCATCGAGACCGCGCTGCTTACCGATGATGAGAAGCTCCTCGCCTGCCGAATCGCCGAGGAGGCCGGCGCCGACTTCGTCAAGACATCGACAGGCTTCTTCGGCGGCGGCGCTACCGTGGCGGATGTCGAGCTCATGCGCAAGGCGGTCGGCTCGCACGTACGGGTCAAAGCATCCGGCGGGATCCGCGACCGCGAGCAGGCGGCTGCGATGATCCGGGCCGGTGCTGCACGACTCGGTACGAGCGCCGGGGTGGCCATCGTCACCGGCGGCTCGTCCGCAAGCGCGTACTGACCGCTATTGACACGTTCGCGCCGAGCGTGTACACGTTAGCGCAATGCATTCGTCTGAATCGAAATCCGTACCGACGATGTTTCCCATCGCCGCAGCAGCGGCGGCCGCCGTAAAGGCACGGTCCGCTGCTTGGAGTCGGATTTCGCTCCGGGATTGACCCGGAGGCACTAACCGAGCGATTCCAACCGCGGTCCGAGCCGGATCGCGGTTTTTTTGTGCGAACGGGCGCCCGGCGGCGC
>PUOG01000112.1 GCA_003552745.1 Spirochaetaceae bacterium | reverse complement strand
GATGAATGTTCTTCCGGTTCAGCAGTTGTCGCACCGTATCGCTCGGAGTAGCACCCTGGTCCAGCCATTCACGGACCCGGTCTTCCTTGACCGAAAGCTGCTTATCCTCGACTTCGATCGGGTGATAGAAGCCGACTTCCTCCAGAGCTCGTCCGTCTCGCGCGGTGCGCGAGTCTATAACGACAATGCGGTAATACGGCCGCTTTTTCGTTCCGAAACGCTTCAATCGAATTCGTACACTCACTCTTCCCTACTCCTTAGCATTCAACCCGCACGCGCCGGTCCGGTCACTGCATACCGCCGAGCCGGCTCATCATCTGGTTCTGCAGTTTCTTGTTCTTCGCTACCTTCTTCATCATCTGCCGGGTCTTGTCGAACTTCTTGAGCAATCGGTTTACATCATACACCGAAGTACCACTGCCACGTGCAATTCGTTTCCGCCGGCTCGGGCCGATAATCCGATGGTTCAGACGTTCGGTCGGGGTCATGGAGAGGAGTATCGCCTCCTCGTACTTGACCGCACTCTCGTCGAGGTCGTCCTCGCTTACCTGACCTGCCAGCCCCGGCATCATCTCCATGAGCGACTGTATGCTGCCCATCTTACGAACGCGTCGAAGCTGGTCGAGATAGTCCTCGAGCGACATTGTCGCCGAAGCCATCTTCTGCTGCAGCTCTTGCGCTTCCGATTCGTCGTACTGCTGCTGTGCCTTCTCGACAAGAGAGACCACATCTCCCATGCCGAGAATACGCGAGGCTATCCGGTCCGGATGGAATGGGTCAATATCATCGAGCTTCTCGCCGACACCGATGAACTTGATCGGCTTTCCGGTGATCGTCTTGAGACTGAGAGCCGCGCCGCCTCTGGTATCCGAGTCGAACTTGCTGAGCACGACGCCGGTCAGCCCGATTCGCTCATCGAACTCCTTCGCTATGTCGACTGCGTTCTGTCCGGTCATCGCATCGGCGACTAGCAGCGTTTCGGTCGGCTTTACGGCGTTTCGCACCGACTCGAGCTCGGCCATCAGCTCGCTGTCGACCTGCAACCGTCCGGCAGTGTCGACGATTACTACGTTGCGCTGATCGCGCTTCGCCTGTTTGAGCGCGCTCTTGGTCACCGAAACGGGGTTGCGTGCCCGTTCTTCGGCGTAGACCGGTACACCTGCCTGCTCACCGAGGATTTGCAGCTGTTCGACCGCCGCCGGACGGGCAAGATCGGCTGCGACGAGCAGCGGCGTTCGCCCTTGCGCGAGCAGATGGGCGGCAATCTTAGCCGCTGTTGTCGTCTTCCCGGAGCCCTGCAGACCGACCATCATGATGACCGTTTGTGTATCGGGGCCTTTGAGCTCGAGATCTTGCCGTTCGGAGCCGAGGAACTCGACCATTCGGTCGTGAACCACCTTCACGAACTGCTGTCCGGGAGATACCGAGCGAAGTACCGCCTCTCCGGTTGCATCCTGAATCGTGCGGTTCACGAAGCGGCGAACGACCCGCAGGTTCACATCTGCCTCGAGCAGTGCCACCTTGATCTCGTTTACGGCATCCTGGATGTTTTTCTCTGTAATGGTTGATTTGCCCTGAACGGTGCGCAGTACATCGCCGAGCTTGGTGGATATTCGATCGAGCATGGTTCGCTTTTGATAAACGCCGCGTGGTTCGTTATTTATAGCGCCGCGAACTGCACGCTGTCAACCGACTATCGAATGTCCACGAAGTGTCGCCGAAGGTATCGCGCCCGCGACTCAGCGGTGCTCGCGTGAGCGCTTCTCGGGTATTGCTCGAAGACCGTCGTGTAGTGTTCGACGCTCCTTCGCAAATCGGCGGTGGTTGCCGACTCTTCGTAGAGTGATGCGAGCGCGAAATGTATGCTGCTGCTCTGCGACTCTCCGTCGTACTCCGTAAGCCACCAAAGATAGGCGTCCGAAGCCGCTTCGTCGTCGCCGGCATTACGTAATCCGTCGGCGGCGTCGGCGAGCAGATCCGGCTGTGGCACGAGTGAGCGTTCGCGAAAGGCGTCGAGCAGTGCCGCGATCCGATCGACCGCCGCTTCGTTTATCGCCGATTCGAGCAGCGATTGAAGCTCGGCATCGTTATAAGCGGCATACTCGTCGACGAGGGTCTCGTGAGACGGTGCCGGCTCGGGATCTCGCTCTGCGGCCGATGCATCTATTTCGTCCCAGTCGATCACTCCGTCGACATCGACGATACCGGACGGTTGATCGGTATGCCGCGCGGCGGGTGATGGGACGCGGTCGGGCACCGGAGTACGATCGAACGGGTCGTCGCTGCCGGTAACTCGCACGGTATGTCGATCGGCCGCCCCGGTTGTAACATCCTGTCGCTGAAACGTCAGATCATGGTCTCCGTCGGCCTCGATGGAGATCTCGAACTCGGTCTGCTCTCCGGTGCTCCGTCGATGTATAAGATCGACTGCGTCGCCCGACTCGGTTCCGACGAAGATCCAACCGTCGCCCGGCAGGGTGAGGTGAAGGCTCTCGCCGACCGCTACGCGGTGCTCTTCGTCGATCGGCCGGCTCTCCGGTTCGGCGGCGGAGTCCTCGTCGGCCGGGGTGTCAACGAGTTCCGGTGCCACTTCGGTGGGAGCGGGGTCGTCCGGGTGCTCCCGGGCCTCGTCCGCGGCATCGGCCTGCTGCTGTTCCTCGGCCCTACCGTGATCGGATGGCTCAGGCGAATCGGAGGGCTCGGAGGGCGCATCCTCTTGGGCGCCTGCCTCGGGTTCGGTCGGAAGCGGCGGGGCACTTTCCATGTCCAGATCGGTGCGATTATCGCCATCGGATCGTGATTCAGCTTCCGACGCCGCTTCGTCCTCCCCGCCGGGTTCCTCGGCCGATTCAGTTCCGCTTCCGGAGCCTCGTCGACCGGTCGCGGCACTCTCGGCTATTTCGGTTTCGGGCGTGAGCATCGGCATGGTGAACGATCCGGTCGCCGGTCGCCTCGCGTGGTACCCGCTCAGAGCGTCGTCCATCGCTCCTTCGCGGGCGTGGCGACCGAAGAGCGCGCGTGGCGATTCGGAAAGATGAGGTCCTGCCGGCGGCAGAAGCATGGGAGCCTGGTCGTCGTGCGCGGTCTCGTGCTGCGATTCGGCTAGGAGAAGAGCGCCGTCGTGTACCGCCGGCTCTGATGGAGCGCTCGGAGGCTGTTCAGCGTCCGCCGATAAAACGCCGGCGACCAGCTCAGCGTCCGTTGATACAAACTCGACGACCAGCTCAGCGTCCGCCGATAGAACGCCGGCGACCAGCTCAGCGTCCGTCGATAGAACGCCCGAGGCGGGTCTTGTCTCCGCCGCGCGCCCGGCTTCCGGCGGAAGCGGCGCATCGATCAGCGCCTTTCGGGAGTTCTCAGATGTCGCTGTGGTGGGGCGATGATAGCCGAGTCCGGCATCAACCGCTCCGGCATCGACCAGGTTGTAATCTCCACGGGGAGTGGTCGTGGCGCACCCAAGGAGTAGCCCCAGCGAAAGGATTGCCCCCACCGATGCGGCCGTGATACGCGAGCGAACGAGTTGAAACGAATCAGCGGGCGGTCGCGCCGATCTCCACGGCAGATTGTCGCCGGCAGGCCGGCGGTCGTACAGATACTCCATCTCCCCCTCCCAGATGAGATGTTTCCCGTCGGGCCGGGAGTTGATCGGAATTCACACATGTCCGACCAACTCCTCGAGCTACTCGTCCATTTCCAGCAGCTCCATAAGCAGTTCCCGATTCTTCTCGGTAACAATATCGACGGTTATCGCCTCGAGATCAACCTCAAAGCGTTCCACGTCCTCATCACTCCAGGCGGCGTCGGGATCGCGATAGCGATACTCGACCTCGTCTCCGTTCCAGATTCGCAGCTCGGGAAGCCGGAAATCGTGGAAACGGACCGGACGCACGATATCGGGCCGTGCCACCGGTTGCCGCGGTTCTTCGGCCCGATCGTCGAGCGCGTTGATGATGAGCGCGATTGCGACTCCGAGGATGAGCAATCCTCCGGCCGCAACTGCGATTCTCGGAAGCAGCGGCCTGAGATCACGCACTGACCGGCTCCCTGCTGTCGAGGCGGATGGCGATCGCCTTGCTCACCCCGCTCTCCTCCATCGTAATTCCCAGCAGGGTGCGCGCACTGGCAACGGTTTTCTTATTATGGGTGATGATGATGAATTGCGACGACTTGCCGAACTCGTTCAGCATTCCGATGAACCGCCCGACGTTACTGTCGTCGAGCGCCGCATCGATCTCGTCAAGCAGGCAGAACGGCGACGGCTTCACCATGTAGGTCGCAAAGAGGAGCGCGACCGCCGTAAGTGCGCGTTCGCCACCGGAGAGCAATGCGATGTTCTCCAGCTTCTTGCCCGGCGGCTGAGCGAGGATATCTATACCGCTTTCCAGTGGATTATCGGGGTCGACAAGTCGGAGCTCAGCGCGCCCGCCACCGAACAGCCGCCGAAACATCGTGTGGAAGTTCTTCTTGATCTTCTCATAGGTACGCAGAAATAGCTCGGTGCTTTCGGTGCGAATCTCCTCGGTTACCCGCAGCAGGTCTTCGCGTGCCCGGCGAAGGTCGGAGAGCTGGTTGTTGAGGAAGTCGTAGCGTTCCTTGACCTCGGCGAACTCCTCGGGTGCCATGAGATTGACGCTTCCGAGCGATCGCTGCTCTTCACGCAGTCCGGCGAGCTCGTCGCGGATCGTTTTTGCGTCTTCGCCAATCTCGAACATGCGCGACTCGTACTCGGAGAGCTCCCGGCTGTGTCGATCGCGGAAGTTATCGTAAATGGAGCGGATTTCGGTGTTCGTCTCGGCGTGCTGCACCTGAATTCGTTCGAGATCGGTCTGTGCCTTGGCGAGATCGTTCATCATCCCCTTAACCGCCCGCTCCCGTTCGGCGAGATCTCGATTGCGGCTGTAAATGGTCTCCTCGAGCTGCTGAAGCTCCTTCTTCAGCGATTCCTCCCGCCCGGAGAGCTCTTCGCGCTGCTTCTCGAGATCGTTCAGCTGAGTGCCGAACTCCTCGAGACGACGCCGCGAGTCGGCCACACTTCTGCGATTCTCTTCGAGAGTGTTCTGCAACTCGGCGAGATCCGACTTCGCCCGCTCGTGTGCCTCCCTCTGTGCCTGCGAGCGTGTGCGAAGCTGGACCTCATTCATTCGCATCTGCTCGAGGGTTGAACGGTACTCGTTGATCCGTTCGGTGAGCTGACGACTCGCCTTCTCGCGTGAGTCTATCTCCTCGCGCAGCGCCCGGATCTCCGAACGGATCGTATCGGTTCGCTCGTCGATGGTACGCTTGCGCGTGAGCGTTCCCTCCGGCGCGAGGAACTCGTCGAGAAACTCCGGAATCGAGTTGCGAAACGCGTCTATCGCCGTGCCGAGCCGATCGGAGTGCTCTTCTATCGCCGCGAGTGCCTCTTCGCCCGCCTCGGCGGCCGTCCGGAGGTCGCTGACGTCATCGTCGGAGGCAGTCATGATCCGGTCTCGGAGCTGGTTTCGGCGTGAGCTGATCGTGCGTTTGAGAGTTGCAAACGCTTCCCCGAGCTCTTCCGAACGCGCTTGCCGGTCGGCGCCGCGGTAGCCGGACTCCTTCAGGCGTGTATCGAGCTCGGTAACGATCGTATCGGTCAGCTCTCGAAGCTCCTTCGAGAGCCTCTCCGATTCCGACTCGAGGTCGCGTATCGTGCCGCGGTTGTGTTCGGCGGCCTCACTGTTTTTCCGAATCTTGTCGTTCGCCTGTTCGATGTGCTGTTCGAAGTCGGCGATGTTGCGCTTGACATCCTCCATTCGCTCGGCGAGCTCTTCTATCTGCTTCGTCCGCGCCGCGAGATCGCGTTCGCCCGCGTCGATCTTGTTTTCGATGTTCTTCTCACGCGCGCTATCGGCTTCTATCTTCTCGCGCAGCTCCTGACGGCGCTCCTCGAGCATATTGATGCGCCCTTCGAAGTTTCCCCGCTCGATTTCCATACCGTACAGCCGTTTCTGTTTCTCGACGAGCGTACTCTCCATCTCGTTCACCTCATCGAGGCTCGTTTCCACATTCTCGTTCGCGCTGTCGATCTTTTCTCGTATCGTATCTCGCCGTTCGGTAGCCTGTTTGAGCCGTTTCTCCCGTGAATCGCGATCGTTGAGCAGTCGTTTGAGTTTCAGCAGTTCGCGATCGAGCTCGAGCTCGAAGATCCGATCTCTCAGTTCGCGGTATCGTTCGGTCTTTCGTGCCTGCTTTTCGAGGTTCGTGTAGTTTTTCGAGACTTCATTCAGGATGTTCTCGACTTGACGGACGTTATCCTCGGTTCGCTCGAGCTTGCGTTCAGCTTCCTGGCCCTTGAATCGGTAGCGGGTTATTGTGGCCGCTTCCTCGAAGATGGTACGTCGCTCCTCCGGCTTGTTGGAGAGTACCTGGTCAATCTTTCCCTGCTCCATAATCGAGTAGGCGGTCTTTCCGATTCCGGTGTCGTAAAAGAGCTCGCGTAATTCCCGCAGTTTTACGGGGGTATTGTTGATCGAGTACTCGCTCTCGCCGCTGCGGTAGAGGCGTCGGCGAACGGCGATCTCACTCTGGTCGATCGGAAGGATGCCCTCGTCGTTGGCGAGTGTGAGTGTTACCTCGGCTACGTTCAGTGACTTTCTGTTTTCGGTGCCGTTGAAGATGACGTCTTCCATCCGATCGGCGCGCAGGCTCCTGCTCGCCTGCTCACCGAGCACCCATTTGATCGCATCGACAACATTACTCTTGCCGCACCCGTTCGGACCGAGCAGCGCGCTCACCCCGTCGGTGAATTCGAGCTTGCAGCGATCGGCGAAGCTCTTGAATCCGAACAGTTCGATCGATTTAAGAAACACTTGTTCTCCTGTATAGCCGGTCACCGGCGTCGGCGGCGAACTCG
>PUOG01000084.1 GCA_003552745.1 Spirochaetaceae bacterium | reverse complement strand
CGTCACCGCTTTCGAGCAAGTGCCTATCACACAAGTACTTATGAATTCAAATTACACTTTTTCCGAGGCCGGTTCTGATAAACAATTGCCACTTATAGATTTATAGCCGGACAGCCGTGAATTTACTTATGAATGAAACTCCTGCCAAATGCTTGGTCGTGACTGGGTCGGCACGCCGGGGCGCCTCCGCTGCCGGCAGCGTCAGCCGCGTTTCTTCGCCCGGCCCGCACCACGGACCGCCGTTTCCCGGTCGCCTACGCCCGCATCCGCCTATCCTCCGAACTCCCTCATCAGCTCCGGTCGGGTCTTCTGTGTGATCCACAGCAGCGATCCGATCAGAAGCACGAAGGCGATCGGGATCATCCACTGCACGGTGGTGAGAAGCGCGGCGGTCGCCTGAATGCCGAGGATGAGCAGGATTGTTGGCGCGCAGCAGGCGCCGCCGGCGAGCAATCCGGGGAGGATGCCGAGTACACCGGCGGCCCCGGAGGTGCGACAGGCGCGCGGCTGCCGCCAGGCGATCAGTGAGATCGTCAGATTCAATCCTACGAGGCCGGCGATCAGAAGCCCGATCGCGATGTTGATCGGCGAGACGAGCAAGGTAAAGAGCGGTGTCGTCACGACGGCCACCGCATCGAAAAGCAGAAACCCGGTCCGGCGGAACATCGCCGAAGGATCGGCGGTGACGAGCGAGAAGGCGCCGGTCGTCGAGGTGATGTTCTGCAACGCATAGAGGAAGAGTGCGAGGTAGACGACTGCCAGCACTACGACGAGCCGCCGGTAGCGGGCGAACGTGAGAACCGTCCCGACGACGTGTCTGCTTCGGCGTAGATATCGCATGTGAGCCGCCCCTTACGGATGCTCGCTCTCGGGATAGAAGGCGTTCCAGGCGAAGTAGAACGCCTCGACGGCGACAACCTGCTCCAGCGGTAGCTCACCGGCGGGATAGCGCTCGCCGGTCGATTCGTCGACGAAAGGCCTTCCGTCGTTCGCTTCCGCATCGTAGCTGAAGCTCGCTCCGTCGCCGGCCTCGTACACATAGGCGGTGTCGAGGTCGCGATCGTAGACGACGATGAACGAATCGGTCCGCTGGATGCCTTCCTCGGCGAGTGACTCCATATCGAAAACAACCGCCCGTTCGGCGGTTCGTGCACCGACCACCATATGTTTGGGATGGTAGCGCTCGGCGTCGGCCATCAGAGGGAACATCGTGCGACCGGAGGTGTAGTAGCCGCCGGCAGGGTTGTACTCACCGTACGGGTCGCGATTGTAGTCGCGAGCGTGCCCGGTGTTCGTGCTCAGCACCTCGGTGTCCGGATGTCGTTCGCGCCACCGCTCCCACGTTGTCCAGTAGAGGTTCATCTCCTCAAGCGTATCGCCGGTGCGCTCGCCGTCGATCGCCGTCGCGCCGATCTGCGGCCAGAGGCTTCCGGTATCGCGATCGTACATGATGAGGTTGCTGTTCACGAGTCGGCCGGATACACCGACCGTCGTCGACCCGGTCTTGAACCCCTGCGCGGTCGCGGTCAACGGGCAGTAGGTCACCGCGAGATTCTGCCCATCAACCTTGTGATTGACGATCTCGTGCAGCACCATGATCGCATGCGGATAGGCGCGCGTGACCCCGCCGTAGTCGAGCCCGATCACCATATCGCCGGGGTCGAGGTCGGCCTCCGCGGCCGAGATGAACTCCGGCTCGTCGATCGACGGGATGCCGTCCGGCGGCGGGCCACCCGACATCATTTCGCCGACGAAGTCCTCGAGCTCATGATGAAGGACGAGAGGGTCGCCGGTGGACTCCAGCCGGCCCTCGCCGACGCGCAAGCCGCGAATAGCCGGTTCGCCGCTGCGGGCGACTTCCGCCGCATCTTCCTCCGCCGGAGTCTCCTCCGCGGCGTCTTCCTCGGGATCGGCGGCCTCCTGTCCGCCGCGAGCGAGAACGACTGTCGCGCCGGCCGCGAGAAGCACGAGCGCGAAGAGCCATCGTATCCACTGTTTTCGCCTGGACACCATCATGCGTTAATTGTATATGCAAGTATCTACTGTCGGCAAGCGGAAAATGAGCGGAGACAATCGGCGGCGGTCGCGGCCCCCCACCCGGCGCTCCGACCCGGCTCTACTCGAACGGGTTGTAAACGGCTATGCCGAAGCCGGCGAAATCGCCGGTATTGCGGGTGGCGAGGATGAGCGCGTGCTCCCATGCACATCCGGCGATCAGAGCGTCCGCCTGGGTAGTTGTTCGCCCGGAGTTCTGAAGCTGTGCACGCTTCTCCCCGCTCCAGCGAGCAGCGGAGTCGGTTACCGGATAAACCGTTCCGCGGTCGGAAAGCATTCGCCGGAGCCACGCCTCCTTGTGGTATAAGGCGCGGCGCCGCAGCCCGAACGTGAGCTCTTCGAGGCAGATCGCCGACGTTGCGACGGTTTCGAGCGTGCGAAACCACCGTATCACCTGCGGGTCAGGCTTGCGTCTCATGATCTCACTTATAACGTTCGTGTCGATCAGGAAGTCCATTCGTTCTCGTCGATGAACTGCTCTCGGCGGTCCGAGCGCACCGGCGGTTCCGGGTCTCCCTCCGACTTGCTAATCGCGACAAGCTCATCGAGCCAGTCGTCCATACTCCGGGTGCCTCGCATCGCTTCGCTGCGCGCGAACTGCTCGTACGAGATGACCACGCTGACCGGCTTATCCCGCAACAGCACGAGTTGAGGGGCGTCATGGGAGCTGCTCAAAAGTTTGGAGAAATGCCGTTTGGCGTCCGCAGCCTTCCATGTGTTCATAGATCACCTGATATGATCAAGTATACCTCTTAGTTGATCATATTGCAATCGGAGATCCACGGCGCCCGGCGTCCGGCGGCCGGCGCCCGCCAACCAGCACCCGACCCCCGGCGCCCGCCGGCTGGACCGACACGACACGCTCACCCCGCCGGCGCCGCCTCCACGCGCTCGAGCACATCGGCGCCGAGGATGTCGGGGTCCACGCCCGCGTGCTCGCGCACCTGCTCGGGCGACTTCGCGCCGACCAGCGTCGTTGCCACATCGGGGTAGCGCAGCGTCCACGCGACCGCGAGCTGCACCAGGCTCATGCCGAGCTCGCCGGCGATCGCCTGCAGCCGCCGCGCCACGGCTATCCGCCGGCGAAACTCATCACCCTGAAATCTCGGCATGTTGCGGCGCTCGTCGTCGTCAGGGAAGACGGTCGACTCGTCGTACTTGCCGGTGAGTGTCCCCTTGTCGAGCGGGCTGTGCGCCATGATGGAGACGCCGGCCTGTGCCTCGCGCGGGATGAGGTCGTCCTCGATCGCGCGGGCGAAGAGGTTGTACTCGACCTGATTCGAGACGAGACCGTCGGGGATGCCGGTGCGCTCGAGCTGCTCGAAGGTGTAGTTCGACACACCGATGTATCGCGTCTTCCCCTCCTCGCGCAGGCGCACGAGCGTCTCGATACTCGGCTCGACCGGATCGCGGTAAGCGTGCAGCTGATAGACATCGATGTAGTCGGTGCGAAGCTCGCGCAGGCTCGTTTCGATCGCCTCGCGAATTCCCGCGGGCGAAAAATCGAAGCTTGCCTTCGTCGCGAGCACGTACGAATCGCGCCTCACCCCCTCGAGCGCCGCGCCGAGAAAACGCTCGCTGTCGCGATACGCCTGCGCGGTGTCGATCAGAGTGATCCCCTCGTCGAGTGCGACACGCACGCTTCGCTCTGCCCGCTCCTGCTCGACCGCACCCATCCCGCCGCCGATCGGCCACGCGCCGAAGCCGATGATCGAAACCTCCGGACCGTTCTTTCCGAGTTGCCGGTATTGCATGGCATCCAGATTCCCGCCCCGGCGGCCGTTCGTCAAGCTGCCGTGCCGGGCCCCGCGCCGGCGCGTGCGATGCGCGCCCGGCGTTTTCGGAAGTATTCGGGCGCCTCCCGGGCGCTGCGCGCCCGGGACCGCGCTGACTCCGGGCTCCGGCTGCGCCTCCGGTTCTGCGGCCGGCCTGCGGCCGCCCGCAGGAACCCCGAAGCCGGGTCCCGCCGGCTTCGGGCCCTCCGTATCGCTGGCGCATCACTGTCGGTCGCCGGCAACCTCGCGGAGTAACTCCGCAACTCCGATCGCCTCGACGCCCGCATTCACGGGAAAGCGCTCCCGGCCGGAATAGACCATGAAGCGTCGGGACGGTCTCAGATCCTCGCACGCCTCCCGAAATCCACGCCCTGGCTTCGGAGTCAAACCGCGCTTTATCTCGACCGCCCACCGCTCCCCGCCGGGCATTACGATCACGAGGTCAACCTTCGCCCCGCCCGCCGAGCGGTAGAAGTGAGTCCGCGCTCGCGGTGGCAATACCGAGCGCAGCTGCTGGATCACAAAGCCTTCCCAGCTCGCGCCGGCAACCGGATGCGAGAGGAGCCAATGCACGATTCCGCTGTCGCTGATGAAAACACGCGGGGATCGTACCAGCCGCTTTCGGGGAATCCTCCACGCAACCAGAGTCGTTCAACGGAGATTCGATCGTCCACCTCGGAAAGCGAGAACGGAGCCAGTTCGCAGTACGCAATGCGACCAGCGAGACTCTCACCTGACTGCCGCAGCAAGTCTCCCGACGCTGATCCGAGAATCAGAAAACGTGTTGCATCGGTCCGATCACCGGAAAACCGTACGTCGTCGATCACGCCCCGTAGTTCGTGAAAGATCCCCGGCATGTGCTGCACTTCATCGAGTACGATCAGCTCGCCGGTGTGTTGATCGAAGTATAGACGAGGGTCGGCCAGCCGGGCCCGTCCGGCAGTCGACTCCAGATCGAGGTACACCGACGGCCGTTCACTCGCGATCATGCGCGCAAGTGTCGTCTTGCCCACCTGACGTGGGCCCAGGAGCGACAACCGGAAAATCCTCGAGTTGCTGTCGGATTCGTCGCCCTGCATCACGTTCTATCATCCTTGCAGTTATGGCACCAACTTCCATATTTGCAAGGATAAAAATGAGTTCCCGACTCCCAGTTCCCCGGGGCGTGCGTTCTCTTCAACGCGCAGACCTTACCAGAATCTTCACATTCTCCTGATTCAGATTTACCACGCAGCGTCGAAGCTAGGGATGTATGCATACTATTTCACGAACTGCGAAGTACATCGGACGGCTTGCGCTCGCAGCGGCACTTTTGGGCGTCGTTTCGCTCGCGCTCGCCGCACAGACCGGCGACGACGACGCGGAGGTCGATCCGGCCGATGAAGCCGAGCAGCCTGCCGAGCCCGAAGAGGTCGAGGAGCCGACCTCCGACGAGATCGAGGCGTACGCGGAAGTCCAGGTCACGGTCGTCGAACAGCAGATCGAGCTCCTCGAGACACTCACCGAGATCGGCGACGAAACAGGCCTTTCCGGGCAGGAAGTTACCACCGCCGAACAGGTGCTCAACGCCGCAGGCGGCGATCCGGAGGCGGTCGACGAGACATATCTCGACGATGAGCGCTACGCCGAGGCGATCGCCGGGATCGCCGACGCGCGCAGCGAAGCATCGCAGGCGATCGATCGGGCGGTATCCGAGAGCGAGATCGGCGGGGAGCGCTTCGAGGAGTTGACCATCCTTATCTCGCACGACAGGTCGCTATCCGCGGAGGCGAACGCGCTGGTGAACGAGCGGCTCGAGGAAGCGGGTGTGATCGAGGAGCCGCAGGTCGACGCGCCGGACCCCGAGGACGCTCCCGACGACCCGGAACTCGAAGAAGAAATCGACGCGCCCGAAGCGCCCGACCCCGAAACCGCCGAGTAGACGATCATGAGCCGGCCTCAAGTCCGCACTGTGTTCGATAGCACTGTGTCTGACGGTTGGCCTTTACGATCGCTCCGGCACGAAATAGACTGTTGTCATGACGGTCAAGGTCGTTTATTGGCAAGAGGGGAATCACTGGCTCGGCTATCTCGAAGAATATCCAGACTACTGGACACAAGGTGAGTCTTTCGAGGATCTGTCCGAGCATCTTCGTGATCTCTACGACGATCTGACGAATCACCGCGTTCCGGCCGTTCGACGTACGACTGAGCTTGAGGTCGGATGAAAAGGCGTGACCTTGTCCATCTGCTCGAGCGATCAGGCTGCGTCCTTGTTCGACACGGAAGCAAACATGATTGGTATCAGAATCCGGAATCCGGCTTCTCACAACCAGTCCCCCGTCATCGGGAGATAAACGAGGTTCTGGCGAAGCAAATCCTCAAGCGACTTAACATAAGCTCAAAGAGGTAGTTTCGGCCCAACGGCCTCACGGACTCACGACGTAATCCGGTCGTTCCCCGCGCAGGAAGGCTGCCACCGCCTGTGTGGACATCATCCTCATGTTCTCTTTGCCGAGGTCGGTGTCCGATCCGACGTGCGGGCTGACCACCACGTTGACCTCGTCGAGCGACAGGTCGTGATACTCCCACACCTCATCGAGCCCGTACCCCCACAGCCGCCCCTCGGCGACCGCGCGGTAGGCGGCACGGTTGTCGACCAGGTGTCCTCGGGCGCAGTTGATGAGCACGGCGGTGTTCTTCATCCGGTTGAGCTCAGCCTCGCCGATGAGTCGCTCGCCGCTCGAGGCGTGGAGGGTGATGAAATCGGCGCGCTCGTACAGTGATGGAAGCTCAACGTAATCGACTCCGTTCGCAGCCGCCCACTCACCGTCGGGATAGAGATCGTAGGCGATCACCGTCATCTCGAAACCGCGCAGGAGCGCGGCCACGCGCCGGCCGATCGTTCCGGTCCCGACGATGCCGAGCGTCTTTCCGCCGACATCGAGGCGCGCCCCGCCGACTTTCGTCTTTCCGGCGGCAGCCCGCCGGTGGTGAACGCGCCGTTTACCGGCGACATCGAGCATCGTCGATACCGCCCACTCGGCGGTCGGCGAGGCGTTCGCCGCCGGCGTGTTGGTGACCATCACCCCGCACTCGGCTGCCGCCTCGACATCGACGCTCGTGTAGCCGACCCCGTAGCGGGCGATCAGCGCGAGCGACCCGCCGCACCCGGCACCGACCTTCTGCAGCAGCTCGTGATCGTAGCGCTCGAGATCGGCGATCACCGCGACCGCCCCGTCGAGCTCTTCCGGAGTCAACGGGTCGGCGGGGTTCCGCGAGCAGCGGTACTCGACCTCCGCGCCGTTCTCAGCGGCTGCCGCCTCGAGTATGCGCCGCGCCACGCCCGCCTCCGGCGATTCGGTTACCGGCTCGTCGAGGTAGCTTGCTGCGAATACGATTACCTTTCCGGTGTTCCGTTCGGCCATGTTAGGTCTCCTGTCGGTCGATACCGTGTTTCGCTAGTGGGTGCTCGGTGGCTCCCCGCGGCCTTATACCACATCACCCCGGGGAGGAGACAGAGTTCGACCCCCGGGTGGGGCGCACAGTCTACTTGATTGTGAAAACCCATAAATATGGGTATAATGAAACTGATGAAAACGACGGTCGAGATTCCCGATCACGTATACCGCGAAGCGAAGAGCACCGCCGCTCGTCTCGGGATTCCGTTCCGCGCATTTCTGATTGAGGCGCTCGAGCGACAGCTGTCTCATACCTCGAAATACGACCCGATGGCCGACTTCTTCGGCGTGTTCGCCGGCGAACCGGAGACGATCTATGCGGTAGATCGTGCGATCGACGCCGACCTCGAGCGGGTGGATCCGGATGAGTGGCGCTGATCATCGACACGAACGCGCTTTCGGCAATTCTCGTCGGTGAGCCAGCGGTGCGTCCGCTGCTGAGCGAATACGGTCCGCCGGCGATAACGGCGATCGTGATCGGTGAGTATCGGTACGGCCTCAGACGATCACATCGTGCGGCGGAGATCGAGGAGGTGTTGGAGCGGGTCGTCGGTTCGGTCGATGTCCTTCCCGTTGACCGCCGGACCGCGGACCTCTACGCCGAGATTCGCGACGAACTGCGGTCGGCGGGGACCCCGATTCCCGAGAACGACGTATGGATCGCCGCATGCGCCCGGCAGTCCGGCGGGCATCTGTTGAGTCGCGATTCCCACTTCGACCTCGTAGCCGGGATTCGCCGACTGTCATGGTAGTGCGCGGCAATGCCGGTGGACCGTCCGAGCCCGAACGGTTGAAGTGCGTAATTGCATCTTCTGCAAAGCGATCACCACCTTCCATCCATAATCTTCGAGACACTTCCTACTCGATTGGCGGCTCGAGCCGTCCGTGGCGGTAGCGATATGCGAGTTGCTGCATGTACGATGTGATGTGACGGCACGATGACCAACTGCGGTCATCCTCGGGGGCCGTCCGACAGTATGCACCATGACGAACACGGGGGAACGGGCTCTATGGGACGGATCACCTGCTCGAACCGAGGCGACTTCGCATACCTGCTGGTCGCGCTCGTGCTTGCTTTGGCGGTTAGCGGCTGCGATGCGAACGGTAGCGCCGAGGCGGACGACGCTGAAACCGGAGTCGCCGATGATGCGACCGTTTCCGTCGAGGCGAACGATGGCGCCGACGCCACAGCCGGCGAGATTGACCTCGACCGGGCGCTCGCCGAAGGCGGCTGGCCGATGCTCACCGACGAGGCGTGGCAGCGGATGAGCGTGCAGGCGCTCGAGGAAATCCTCGCAGAGCACCGCGCCGGCGCACGCGCCGATGACGGAATGACCGCGCTCATTCGCGCGGCTCGACACAGTGTCGAGATCGACGTAATCTCCACGCTGATCGAAGCAGGGGTGAGTGTCGATGCACGCAATGCCGACGGTGAGAGCGCGCTCATGCATGCGGCCGGACATAACGGGAGACCGGAGGTAACGCGAGCGCTTCTCGAAGCCGAAGCGTCGGTCGACGCCCGCGACGATCGTGGGCTCTCGCCCCTCATGTGGGCGGTTGAACACAACTCCGATGCGGAGGTCACCCGCGCGTTGATCGACGCCGGGGCGGATGTCGGCGCGCGCGACGGCGGTCGCGGCTCAACGGTGCTCATGCGGGCGGCCGGATGGAACGAGAATGCGCAGGTGGTCGCTTCGCTCGTGGAGGCGGGCGCTGAGGTGAACGCCGGCAACGACCGAGGCCACACTGCGCTCATGCTTGCGGCGATGGGAAATCCGAGCGCGCAGGTTATCGAGGTTCTGCTCGAGGCGGGCGCGGAGGTGGATGCCACCGATGATCGCGGCTGGAGTGCGCTGATGTGGGCCGCACGTGCTACCGGGAATCCGGATATCGTCGAGAAACTCCTCGATCGAGGAGCCGACCCCACGATCCGGAACGAAGCGGACGAGGCCGCCTGGGATTACATCGACGAGAACGAGGCACTCGAAGGCAGCGAGGCGTACTGGCGGCTCAACGATTACCGGTATGAGTAGCGGCTACGGTCCTGTGAAGGCGGTCACACCGTCGCCACGAAACGCCCGAGGCGCTTTGTCTTACTCCCAAGTAAGGGCGAGTTGAACGCCCCCGGTGAAGTAGAGCGTTGGATCGTCGTACGCGTACACGATCTGCGGCGAGTCGGTGTACCACCATTCGTCCCACAGCATGTTTCCCAAGCCGCCGAATGCTCCTAACGAGAAGCCGAATCCGCTGCTATAGCGCCATCTGTGACCGAAGCTGCCGAAGACCATGATCAGCCCGGCATCGCCCTCCCACGCGCCGCGGTAGTCGACTCCCGAATTCCAGGTCATGCCGAACTCGACCGACCCGCCGCCGTAGAACCGGTTAGGGGCGGAGCCGCCGAACATGCCGGTTGTGTTAACACCTATCGCGCTGCTGTACGGGCGCATGACCCATCCGGATGTTGCCTGTGAAAGCACACCAAGGCCGATTATCCGCAGTCGCGGAGCGACATACGTGCTGGACCCCACCAGGAAGCCGTACTCGATGATCGGTCCGAGTTGAAGAAAGCCGAGCGGATCGACGAGAAAATAGGTGCTACCGAGCGGGATGTCGCTTCTCACCGCATCGACCGCCGGATCGGCCGGAGTTTCTTCCGGCGCTGGAGCGACGGGAGTCGCGGTGGTGGTACGTACCTCCTCCGCATCCGCCTTCATGACGCTGACGATCCGGCCGTCGATGCGTGCAACGGTGACGCTGGTCTCGTCGACGCCGATCAACTCACCTCGCACCTCACTTCCGTCGAGCCTGGTAATCAACACATCGCGGTCGATTAACGCATTCCACACCGAATCGGAGACCTGTGCGGCGAGTGGAAGCGCACACGCGAACAACACCGCGCAGAGAAACAGCCGTTTCATACACGTACTTCCTCCGGCACAAGGCGCCGTCGATCTCATTCTACCTCGGCGATCGAAAACGAGCCCCCGAAACGCGCGGGTCTCGTCCTTTCGGAGAAAAGATACGTCCTCGCTGCACAGTGCAAAGCGCTTTCATACGCCATAATGAACGGAGTGTTGCACGCCCTGGCAATGGAAGGGGGAACTCGATGCGCTCATTGCAGTTGCGGTATGCCGGAACGGCAGCGGTGCTTTTCGTTCTGCTCGCCGCTCCGGTAGCGTCGGATGAGATCGGTTTCCGCGAGAGAGCGGCACTCGGTATCTCCATATGAAGGCGTTCACACCATCGCCACGAAACGCACGAGGCGCTTCGTGTTACTCCCAAGTAAGGGCGAACTGCACGCCTCCTACGAAGTAGAGCAACTCCTCGTTCGCGTACACGATTTCCGGCGAGTGGGTGTACCACCATTCGTCCCACAGCTCGATTCCGACTCCCGCAAAGGCGCCTAATCGAAGCCCGAATCCGCCGGTGTAGCGCCACTGGTGGCCGAAGCTGCTCGATACGATGAACAGGCCGGTAGTTCCCTCCCACGGGCCGTAGTAGTTGACTCCCGAGGACCAGGTCATGCCGAACTCGACCGACCCGCCACCGTAGAACCGGTTGGGGCCGGAGCCGGCAAACATGCTCGTGACGTTAACGCCGACCGAGCTGCTGTACGGTTGCAGATTCCAACTGCCGAACGCCTGTGAAAGTACACCCAGGCCCATTATGCGCAGCCGTGGCGCAACGTACGTACTGGAGCCGACGAGGAATCCGTACTCGACGATCGGCCCGACCTGCAGAAATCCAAGTGGATCGACGAGAAAATAGGTGCTACCGAGCGGGATGTCGCTTCTCACCGCATCGACCGCCGGATCGTCCGCAGGCTCTTCTGTCGCTGGAGCGACGGGAGTCGCGGTGGTGGTACGTACCTCCTCCGCATCCGCCTTCATGACGCTGACGATCCGGCCGTCGATGCGTGCAACGGTGACGCTGGTCTCGTCGACACCGATCAACTCACCTCGCACCTCACTTCCGTCGAGCTTGGTAATCAACACATCGCGGTCGATTAACGCATTCCACACCGAATCGGAAACCTGTGCCGCGAGTGGAAGCGCACACGCAAACAACACCGCGCAGAGAAACAGCCGTTTCATACACGTACCTCCTCCGGCACTAGGCGCCGTCGATCTCATTCTACCTCGGCGATCGAAAACGAGCCCCCGAAACGCGCGGGTCTCGTCCTTTCGGAGAAAAGATACGTCCTCGCTGCACAGCGAAAAGCGCTTTTGCACGCCATAATGAACGGGGTGTTGCATGCCCGGGCAATGGAAGGGGGAACTCAATGCGCTCATTGCAGTTGCGGTATGCCGGAACGGCAGCGGTGCTTTTCGTTCTGCTCGTCGCTCCGGTAGCGTCGGATGAGATCGGTTTCCGCGAGAGAGCGGCACTCGGTACCTCTATGTTCGGCGTAACCGTCTCGCCGTCGTTCGATCTCCCGGTCGCCGGCGACGGAGAGCTCTTCGGAGTCGGTGGAGGCGCGGTGGTCCGGGGCCACACGCGTCTGGCGAATCTCCCCATGCTGTATCCACACGTCGAGCTGGGATACCGGTATGCCTCGGTACAGGCGGATACCGGGCTACACATCGCCTCGGCGGGCGCCGGCGCCTCCGCACGATTCGATCTGACCTCGCGGATCGCAGCGCTCTCCTCGCTCTCCTCCGGGTACGCTCATGCTTTCCTGCTCCCGACCATATTCTCAGAGGAGACCGAAGACGCCGGCAGCGGATACCTCGATGTCTCCGCCGGACTTGTCTACGAGATCTCCCCGCAGATCGGGGTGAGCGCCGGAGCCGCATATCGCAATCTGTTCGGGCTCTCGCAGTCACTCTCGGTCGGCGCTCAACTGACCTTCCATCTGCGCTCGCGCTCGCGTCCACCGTTCGATCTGACCGGTGTCGAGCTTCCCACCGTATACCCGACCCTCTATCCGCACTACGCCGGGGAGCCTCCCGGTTTCGTCGACGTGCGCAACGCCGAACGGTTCGCGGCCTCCGACGTCGAGGTGACGTTATTCGTTCCCGGGGCCATGAGCGAGCCCTCCGTTCTGCGACAACCGGGCACCGTCGAGCCGGGCGAAAGCGCGCGCTTCGCCATTCCGCTTCTCATGGAGGACTCGGTCCTGCTCAATGCGGAGTCTCAGACTCTTTCCGCCAGCCTTTCGGTTTCTTTCACCCTGCACGGTAACCGGGAAACAGTGATTGCGAGCGTGCCGGTCTCGCTTGCGATCGGCAACGCCATCGTGTGGGATGACGACCGGAAGGCGGCCGCGTTCGTTACCCATCGCAGTCCGGAGATCATGCACTTCGTCTCGAGCGTCATGGCGCAGACCGCCGGAAACGGAAGTGCCGCCGTTCACGGCAATCTTCGAGCGGCGATGGCGCTGTACGCCTCGATCGTCGAACACGGTGTCGTCTATACCAAGGATCCGGAAGCACCGTTCACGCAGGCGATGCGCGAGCAGCTGCCGGAAGACCATATCCGCTTCCCGTTGCAGACGCTGCAAAGCCGAGCCGGCGATTGTGACGACCTGAGCGTGCTCTACGCCACGCTGCTCGAGGCGGTCGGAATCCCGGCCGCCTTCGTAACCATTCCCGGGCATATCTATGTGGCGTTCTCACTCGGGCTCACGATGGATGAAGCACGGCGCTTCTTCGCCGATACCGACGATCTTGTTGAGGTTGATGGAGAAGCGTGGGTGCCGGTGGAAATAACCGATCTGAGCGGCGGGTTCCTCCGCGCGTGGAGCATCGGCGCGGCGCAGTGGCGGCGGCATTCGGCGGAGGGTAATGCCGCCCTCTACCCGGTTCGCGCAGCATGGATGCGCTATCCCCCGGTCGCTGAAGTGGCCGGTCTTGCCTCCGACGCCGCGTTGCGGCCCGCGTCAGACATACATGTTGCTTACACGCGCGAGATGCAGACGCTGGTAAGCCGTGAACTGGAGCCGAGGGCACGCGCGCTGCGCTCGAGACTCATGCGTAATCCGGATAACGCGACCGTCCGAAACCGGCTCGCGGTTCTCTATGCGCGCTACGGCCTTCTCGACGAAGCCGAAACGGAGCTGCTCGTGCTGTTGGAGAAGTCAGCGTATCTTCCGGCGATGGTGAACATCGGAAACGTGCTCTACCTGCAGCACCGCTTCGAGGACGCGCTTGCTTACTACGCGGATGTGTTGCTGAGCGACCCGGATAATTCGCACGCACTGCTCGGTTTCTCTCGCGCCCACTACGCCACCGGTGACGCGGGAGCCGGCGCGCAGTACTTCGCTCGCCTTCAATCGGTGAACCCCGGACTGGCAGAACAGTTCGCCCACCTCGGGTCGAGCAGCACCGCGACAACGAGGGCCGCGGGGGTAATCGATCAGGTCGAAAGGATGGTGTGGGATGATGAAGATGATGAGTAACCGGGCACGAATAGCGCCGGCAGATTACCGGCCGCCTGCCGCAGGCGCGCGTATCGTCGCACTGCTCGCGGCCATCCCCATCATCCTTATGATTTCCTGCAGCAATCCGCTGCGAGAGCGGATCGAGGACCTGGTGGCCGCGCATCGCCAGGTAACCGAAGAGGGGGTTATCTACGTCTGCCGCGACTCAGGCGACGACGAGAACCCGGGGCTGCCGGACAAGCCGAAGCGCACGATCCAGGCCGCCATCGATCTCATGGACGAAAACGGGATCACGGGGGAGGTGCGGGTCGCCGAAGGCACCTACGTGCTCGCTGAGGGCGAGAACATCGTCATTCCTCAGGGCGTTTCGCTGTACGGCGGCTATGCGCGCCGAACGTGGGAGCGCGACTACGACCGGTACGAGACGATAGTGGAGAAGGACCCGGAGACCGCCATTATCACCGTGCAGTTCGAGGCCGGGGTTACGAGGGCGACCGTGCTCGACGGATTCGTGATTCGCGCGGGAGTCGGTGTCGATACTATCGCCGTCGCCATTCTGGATGCTTCGCCGACGGTCAGGAACAACTATATCGATGCCTATGGCGCGCTCGAAGACTCGGTCGGGATCTTTATCAACCGCGGCGGCCCACTCGTCGAGTGGAACATGGTCGCCGGCGGCGGCGGAGCTAACAGATCCACCGGGATCATCCTAAGCGAGGATACCGGTGCGGAGATTCGCAATAATGCCATCGTTCCCGGGGTTCGAAGCAACACCATCGGTGTTGGAATCCACGCGACCCATTCGAAGGCGTTGATCGAGCACAACTGGATCTCCGGAGGTGACGAAGGCGGCAGCCAGACCGCCGGAATCTGGCTCCGTGGCGGCACGACGGAGATCTACGGGAACGCTCTCGACGGAGGCGGCGGGTCGAGCTGGTCGGCAGGAATCTTGGTCTCCGATTCCGCGGAAACCCGGATCGTTTCCAACGTGGTTCACGGAGGTTGGAGCAGCGGTAGCTTCTCCCGCGGGGTCGAAATTGACGGCGGGTCGGTCGCGACGGTTCGCAATAACACGATCGGGGCCGGAACCAACACCGGCAGTAGCATCGGCATTGCCGCCTTCTCCGGCGGTAGCGTAATCGAGAACAACCTCCTGTTCTCGCATGCGGCGAGCGGCAATCGATACGGATTGTACCAGCACGACTCGAGCAGCACTCCGGCGTCTGTGCGAAACAACGCGTTTTTTGACGTGCATTTTCTCTACGTTCACCCGCAGAACGACGGACATTCGGGCCTCGATACGATCTCAGGTATGGAGTCTTATCTCACGGTAGTTGGAGTTGGCACAGGGCAGAACAAGAAGCCGCCCGAATCATTATCCAACGTGCTCTTCGACATAGACGACCACATAAACGACGGCTGGGCGCTGTCGGCGTGGGCGCCGACGACGGTGACGCGAGGCGGCCTGTACCCCTCCGATGAGCCCTTCCCCCGCGACCGACTCGGCTCGCCGCGAACGTTCCCGTGGAGCATCGGCGCGTACGAGCGCGAATGAGCGACGTCTCGACTCCCCGTTCATTCGGTACCCGATCCCCATCAGCAGGCGTGCCGGCCGGCTCAGCGCTATTTCGCACTTCAGGAGAGCGGCTACATAGCTGAGCCGCTCAAAAGGCCCTTGCTGCGCGCACTCCGAGCAAGCTATATTTCGTTGCTGGATATTGCTCCCCGTCGTGGAAGTCCTGTGAAGACGCAAATCCAGCGTTTAACTCGGAAGAACTCCAATACAACTCCGGCGCAAATCCCCCCATGCCCTCTTGATGCAGGTTCTCGTACATACGGTTTAGCTCCTCCTTCGAGGGGAGAAACCAGTCGTCATATCCGCGGTAATCCATATCCGCGCACACCCGCGCCGCGTATTCGGCACCGTCTCCGAGTTTTTCCACGATCGCCTGCGTGTTCGCTGCCCCGGTACCGATGGCTGTACCTCGCGCATCGACAACCTCGGTACCATAACCTCCCCAAGGTTCTATTGCTTCCTCCGATCGGGGCGCGGCCTCCAGGTATCGCCATCCGTCGGAGAACTCTCCCTTATCGTAGAATACGATTCCACCAGCCGGTCCCGTTTCGCCTATCTGCCAGGGCCGCCAGTTCGCGATCAGTTGCGTGTGAGCTGCGATATCCCAGTCTCGTGCACTTTCCATCGAGGCGGTGTAGTACTTCGTACCGCTCCCGTTGGGTCCGGTGAAGTATCCATCGAAGAGTTTACCCTCTTTTGTCGGAGCCGTTGCTTCCGGCATCGGTTGGTCGAAGGTCGCCGTTACCGAGTCTGTGCCGCCCTCACCGCCAGCTTTGCCCAGCGTAACCGTCCACTCCGTAGAGGGATCAAACCAGAAGGCATACACCGTAACGTCGGTATCAACAGTTGTGGAAGCGAAGAAGCGTGATCCATTCCCCTCGGGTTGAGCCCACCATCCGCCGAACGCGAAACCGTCTTTCTCCGGTTGCGTTGGCAGGTTGGCCACTGTCCTTACCGGAGGTTCCACGGTCATACTCTCCGGTTGCGCCGGGACTTCTGCCCCGAGGCTGTCGAACGTCACCGTATATACTGTCGGAGCGCTGGCTATACGTATCTCCGTGAGTAGGGAGCTTTCGCAGGTTGCGAGTATGAGCGCGATCAGGGAAATGCCGACGCCCTGCACAAGGAAGCCGATCCTGTGATTCCGAGCGTTCATATATCAATCTCCCTGGTCATCCCAAACAACTCGACCCCTGCTGCCGACCGCCGATGCGCGCTCCGTCTCCTCGGCCCCAACACCGGCGAGCCAGGCGTAGCGCTCGGCGAGAGTATGGTCGCGCTCGGCAAGCTCGTTGAAAGCAGCCGCTGCGGCGTGGTATTCATTGAGCTGGAAGCGTGTCATAGCGATACCCAGCAGTGCGGTATTATTCCGTGGCATCATGTGGCGTGCCAGCTGGAAATGCTCTAAGGCTTGGCGATAGTCGTCGCGTTGATACGCGATATTTCCCAGATTGACCCGTGCCGACGCCGAGTACGAGGCTACCCGCTCGAATTGCTCGGCCGCTTTGTCCAAAAAGCCGTGGCGCGCGTAGAGTACGCCCAGGGCATTCACCGCGCGTACGTCATCATCTGCGTCGATGCGCGCTAATAGCTCCTGCTCGCGGCTGTAGATCGAGCGTTTGATGAATGTCTCGAGGCGGCTTGAGTAACGTGCGAGCACTCGGTCGTGATTCGGTTGGACTGCGAGCACCGTGCCGTCACCGGGACTTGCAACCGGTGGGTATAACTGCCAGGCGTCGCGGGTGAGGTGAAGCTCTGCCTCACCGGACCGCGAAAACTCTCTCCATTGTCGTGCCCCGATATCCCAGGCGGCTACGTATCCGTCGCGCAGCGCTGTGATCTCAATCGGCAGCCATACCGAATCGTCCTTGATTATAAGGTTATCACGTGCACCGAATGTGCGCTCAGCCTCCTCCGGCCACATGTCGAGATTGAATGCGGAATAGATGTGCCCCGGGGTTGTAATGAAAGCGGTTTCGATTCCCACTGCTTCCAGAAGTGCGTTATAAAGGATCGCCAGATCGTCGCAATCTCCACCGCGATATTCCAGGGTCTGCACTGGGAATTGAAGAAAGTCGAGCGCCATCGCATCCTGTGACAACTCCTCGTAGGGGCATTGCGGATCAACGATGTACGTGATACCGAAGACGTCAAAGGATTCGAACAGCGCCATCGCAGTCCGGAAGTTGTTGTTGATTGCCCGCAAGGGGGTATCGTCGATGACGCTCACAGTGTTTCGCGCGTAGCGCAGAACGTTGGGGTCACGCGCGGTCACGAAGGCGGCCGCTTTTCGGTCATCGTCCCAGGTGAGTGCGTTACGGTTGTAGATCAGCAGGGTGTCACGCAACGTCTGCGACGTTGAACGACCGAGGACAGTGTACTCGATCGTGATATCGGCGCTGACATGCTCTCCCTCGGTGACCCGCAGGATGCGGTTGTTGAATAGCGCGAGGAGCTCGGCCCTCACGGTCTCACCGGGACGTACTCGCTCGAAACGTGCGAAGGTCCTTGATGAATCCATGTAGGTGTTCACGTAAAACGAGATCCTAACGTCTGAAAGTGTATCGGCGCTGCTGTTATGCAGCTCGATTGTGCCGAATGGACCGTGGTTGTAGTGTTGGTAAAGGACCGGAAAAACCGGATCGATCCGAATGTCGATCGGGGTGAACGCCTCGCGGCCGCCTCGACCGAGACCATACGCTGTGCCGATAAACACCCGTGCGCCTTCGAACAGTCCGAGGCGGTGCATGTAGCCCCCTCCGGCTGAAAGCGAGATTCGCGGCGCGATCCGCCACTCGAGCATCAAGTCAGCTCCCGTGGACACCTGTCCCTCGGAGACACCGTCCCAGATGCTCTGCGTGTAGCCGCCGTAGATGATGGGGCGGAATCTCAGCGTTTCGGACAGAGGAACGCTGACCCCCACGGTCGGGTGTATTCCGATCATCGTCACCGGTGAATCGGTGTGCCTCGTCCCAATGACGTCGACTCCGAGATCACCGCCGAGTTGAAGCCACTGTAGCCTCGGTAGTGTATACCGCGCTCCGACGCGGGCACCGCCTCCGGGTTGGTAGAGATCAGGGCCGTCTGTTATAGTGAGTCCAAGCGGCATTACGAACTGTGGAAAGAGAATAAGGTCGATGTCAGGCGAAGCGGAAATGATGGTAGGCCAAAGCAGCAACAGAATCCCGATAAGAACGCTGCGGCGTCGCACGGATTACACCTCCCGCAAATTACTCTCTGGCAAGATTGTACCGAATGCACGGTGGTTCCGCTGTCGCGAACAGACGTTTTTTTGACGAGAAAGGACGTAACTGCGCTTCCCGGCAAAGCGTGGATGGCTTAATCCAGCGTATAGTGGTCAATCCCGTAGAGTGACTGACGACGACCGCACCTCCCTGCTTCTGTGGGACGAGGTGAGCATCAAAAAACTCGACAACGGAAGATACTATCCAGGCTGCATGCGAGTCATCTGCCGAGCAGCTGCGTAGCCACCGCCGCCTCGGAACTGTCGGGAGCGATACTCACCACGCGATTCAGCTCCCGATGGGCCCGGCTTAGGCGCCCGCTCATTCGGTACCCGATCCCCATCAGCAGGTGTGCCGCCGGGAGCAGTTCCGATTCGTGTGCTGCGCTCTGCAAATAACCGGCGAGCAGCGCGATCGCCTCGTCGGCTGCCGACACATCGAGGTGTGCCTGCGCGAGGGTCATTACATGTTCATGGTAGTAGTAGGCGCCGGTGTCTGGTTCATGCAACTGCAGCCATTGTAACGCCTCGCGACTCTCGCCGGAGAGAAAGAGCGAGTAGCCGAGATAGAATGCGGCCTCCGGTTCTTCGGCGGACGTGGCAAACAATGCCGCTTCGTCGAACAGCTCGACAGCCGTATCGATGTTCTCATCATCCAGGGCGAGCCGGCCTTCTTCGATCAGCTCGGCCACGGTATCGCCGCCGAGCCATTCCAGTTCCGCGATCGGAGCTGCTTCATCGGCGCGCGTGCCCGCTACGGCTGGGGCGCGTTCGGTCGAACTGGACAAAACTCGTCGGAGCCGCTGCTGAATGCGTGTGAATAGCGATTCCGAGGCCTCCGCGGCATGCGCCTCCAGTAGATCTGCAACACGGTAGACGCCGGGGCGTGCGATTCTCAGTATGACCTTGCCGTCGCCCATCTCAAGATAGCTGTCCACTCCCAACCGTAGCACCGCGTCTCGCGAGATTTCGTCACCGATTGAGATCGGCTTCCAGGTTTCAGAATGGTGTATGGATACCTCTCCCTCACGATATTGTATGCCGAAATCCTCACTTCCGACCGGGAATACTGCTGTGAGGAGCAGAACTACGGCTGCGACGAACGGACAAACACGCCTCGATACCATTGAGCAGCTCCTTCTATCCACACTGCCATTCCAGTATAGCACCGCCGCCCCACACGCGATCGCCCCGTAGGACGGTTCTTTTGCCCACGAGGACGTCGAGGGTCGAACCGGTTACGGTGGCCTCGGGCCGAATTACAGAAAGTGCCATGCAGACGATATATAAAAGCTTGACTACCAAGCTGAAGTTCTTATAGTGGATAGATATACTTAGTGGAGAGTCAGCGTACGACAAGGGGACACGAATGCCGGTGTCATGCGGACTCGACATACATATTGAGCTCACCCGCGACGGGGTGCAACAACGCATCGACCTCGAGTGTGCGGATCGGGCCGCGTCATACGATTACCGCCCATTCGCCGGCGAGATCGGCGATGGTGGCGTGGAGCTGGTGATGCTGAGCCACGACATCGGGTACGCTCACGGATGGTGCGGGGTGCGCGGAGAAACCGCAGTAAAGGCCCGGATCGCGGTGCCCGAGCGGTGTTTCCAGTTCGTGTTCCATCTGTGCGCCGAACCGAGCTCGATTCAGCTCGACGGTGCACGTCAAAGCGTTCCGTTCGGTGTGCGTGATTCGCATCTGCTCTGCCCCTCGACGACCGGAACTCAGATATTCTCTCCGGGAAAGCGAGCCGAAGAGATCAGCTTTCTAGTGGACGCGGCTCTTATCGAGTCACTCTTCGAGGAGCGTGGCGCAACGATTCCGCGGAGTCTGGAAGCTGCTCTGGGGTGTTCGGATCGAGACACACCGGTTCCGCCGGGAATAACCACCGGCGAAATGCGACGCACGATCAATGATATTCTGCACGCCGAGCTGAATGGAAGCCTATTATCCATCTATCGCGAAGCGAAAGTGCACGAGCTCCTTGCTCTCCGTCTCGGGCAACACTCACCCCTCGACATCGCCCCACGGAGGTTGCTGCTTCTGCAGCGTGATCTGAATCTGCTCGATCACGCACGCGAAGTACTCAAGAGCCGCTTCTACGACCCTCCGACGATCCCCGAGCTCGCACGGACGGTCGGTCTGAACCGAACGAAGCTGAAGGCCGGATTCAAGGAGGTCTTCGGCACCACAATATTCGGTTTTGTACGCTCGATGCGCCTGCAGCATGCTCTGCAGCTGCTGCAGGCGGGAAGCTGTAACGTCAGCGAGGCCGCGAGTCGGGTCGGTTACCGGTCGCTCAGCGCCTTCACCAGAGCGTTCCACACTGAATTCGGCTTCAGCGCGCGCTCGGTCCGCGGCGGGGTGTCCGGCTGTCGAGAAGATGGGTGATGTACGCAGTACCACGGCGAGCCGGGAGCAACACAACGCCTGTGAACCGATCGCACGAATAACAGGCGTTGGTTCGGCTCACTCCTCGAACGCCGCAGCCGCAGTCGCCATCGCCGGCCGGCCGGCGAACATGCGAAGCAGCTCGATCGCCTCGAGCACCTGCTCCTCGCTCGCACCCGCCTCGCGGGCCTGCTGGGCGTAATAGCGTGCCCCGCCGGGGTGATTGAACACGCTGTCCAGTTGCATCGCCATGAGATTCTTCACCCACACCGGCAGCGCGCCGTCGGTGGACATGAATTCCGCATCCCGGCTGAGGATCGACTCCAGTGATTCGCTTCGTTTCGACAGTTCCTGATGCCAGCTCATTTATTCTCCTTCGCATACGCCGGCCGGACGACTCCGGCCCGCGATGACACAGCCGATCCTACCGGGTAGGATGGTGAAATGGAACCGGTTCGAATTGCATTTATCGGGGCGGGCAGGCGCACCCTCTATCTCTATCGCAGAATTCTCGAGGAGATGGATGGTGTGGAACTTGTCGGCGTGTGGAGTCGGAGCGAGGAGTCGGCGAAGCGGCTCGGGGAGGAGCTCGGCCTGCCGTGGTTTACCGACATGGCGAAGCTCAAAAGCGAGACCGGAGCACAGGCCGGCATCGTGTCGGTGAGCTACTCGGCGAACGGGGCGGTGGGCCTCGAAGCGGTCTCCCACGGCTTTCACATCCTCACCGAAACCCCGATCGCCCACGAGCTTTCGGAGGCCGACGAGATCATCCGCATCGCCGAAGAGAATGCGCTGCATGTCGAGGTGGCCGAGCAGTTCTACCGGCGTCCGCTCGAGCAGATCAAGCTCGAGCTCATAGCCGCCGGCGTCTTCGGTCGCATCTACTCCTCGTTCAACGACTTCGCCGGCCACGGCTACCACGGTGTCAGCGTTATGCGCAGCTACCTCGGCTTCGAAGCGAAGCCGGTGCGGGTGGTCGGCTCGGTGCACGACTTTCAGCTTGCCGAGCACTACGGCATGAACGCCGGGAAGTTCGAGGCGCGCAGCGAAACGCAGGAGCACGGAATCGTCGAGTTCGACGACGGGCGTACAGGCATCTTCCACTGGACGAGCGTCGGCTATGACAGCGGATTGCGCTGGTGGCGCTCGAGTCGCTTCTACGGCGAGCGTGGCATGGGGGTGATGTACGGTACCTATCACGAACCGGTAACCGAGCTGACATCGATCGGGCCGGATCGTTACGGGCCGCGGGCGATCACAGTACAGCGAGAGCTCGAGCGCTGCGACGGCGGGGCGTTGCGGCTCATTCGAGCGCTCACCGGAGATCCCGATGTGCCGGTGGTCGAGTGGCACAATCCGTTTGCACAGCGCGAAGACGGACGAAATCCGGAGTGGCACGATGACGAGATCGGTGTTGCCGGCTGCATTCAGAGTCTGGTAGACGCAATCCGCTCCGGCTCCCCGCCGAGCTACGGCGCCCGACAGGCACGCCTCGACCAGGAGATCATCCTCGCGATTCGCGCCTCGGCGGCCGCCGGAAACCAGCCGGTCGAGTTGCCGATGAAACGGTAGGTGGGGGCAGGCAACCGTCCGGTCGGGTTGCCCCCGCTCGGCTCACCGCCCTACCAGGAGCTCATCTCGCTGATAAGAAGCCGTGCGTTCGCGGTGCTGCTCGAATAGGTGCCTACCCAGATGTTGTACATCCCCGACTGTGGGTCCTCGAAGATGATCGCCGGATCGAGCCCGTCGTAGTCGTCGTTGAGGTGCCAGCTACCGTCTGGTGCGTTAACCAGCAGGGTTGTATCTGCGTCGGACTCCGCCCGAATAACGAGAGGTAGAAGCCCGCCGGCGGTGAAGATCAGGTCGAAATCCGGCGCATTGGCGACAAAGCCGACATACCCGAGGGTCGCGCTCAAATCGATGTTTCCACCGGCGACCATCTCGACTATGTACGGGTCGGGAGCGAACCCGCTGCTCAGGTCGGCGGTCCCGTAGGTCGGCTGTGCCGACCAATCTTGTGCGAACAAGAAACCGGAAACGAAAAGCAGAACGGCCGAGAAAGCGCCGAGTCGTCTGATCATCGTCGTACCCTCACCGAAACAGTCTAAGGATGGTTGTCCAGTTGCAAAGTGAAGCTGCGGAGGAAACTCTATCAATTCCGAGCTTCTACTGCAAGAAAAAGATCAGTCGATTCATAAGATGCATTGAAAACGCACACCACTTGCAGGGAGAATGCCGGGAACAGGAGCACACCGAATGAACGATCTGACTGGGAAGAAAGCGCTGGTAACCGGGGGCGCTTCGGGAATCGGCGCCGCGATCAGCGGGGAGCTCGCCGCCCTCGGGGCGGAGGTGGCGGTTCATTACCACTCGAGTGCCGAGGGAGCAAGAGAGCTTACCGAGCGCATTGAGCAAATCGGTGGCCGAGCCATGAGCGTCGGCGGCGACCTCACCGACGAATCGCAGGTGCAGGAGATGGTGCGAACCGTCGCCGAGCGTTTCGGTTCGCTCGACATACTGGTCAACAACAGCGGCGACATGGTCGCCCGGTGCCCGGTCGACGAGATATCCGTCGACTTCTATCGGAAAGTGCAGGCGGTCAATATGGATTCGGCGGTGATGGTGACACGCGAGGCGCTCCCGCTTCTGCGCACAGCTGCCGGCGAGCGCACGTCGCCCGGCAGCGGCGACCGACAGGCGGCCGCCGGCGCGACCACCGCCGCGGACCCCGACACGGTCCGACGCGGGGCAAGCATCATCAATATCTCATCGCTCGCAGGGCGCAAGGGCGGCGCCGGCGGATCGCTTGCCTACGCGAGCGCCAAGGGGGCGATGCTCGCCTTCACGCGCGGGCTCGCTACCGAGCTTGCCGCCGACGGTATACGCGTCAACGCCGTCTGTCCGGGGCTGATCCTCGGCTCGCGCTTTCACGAGGTACACACCAGCGATGAGGCGAAGCAGCGCACCATCGCCGGCATCCCGCTCGGCCGTGCAGGCACCTGTGAGGAAGTCGCGCGAGCGGTTGCCTTTCTCGCAAGCGAATACAACGGCTTTATCACCGGTACCTCGCTCGACATTAACGGTGGTGCGTACATGGCGTAGCGTCCGGGGGCACGCTTTCGCCCGAGAGTCTCGCGCGGGAACGGACGCGAAAAACCGGCGTCGAATTATCTACCGTCCGTTCTCGGCGATGCGGTCGTAGAGGTAGCGCTTGATCTTCATCGTCGGCGTTTTCTCAAACGGCTCTTCCTTCAGCACGAAGCGCGAAATCTGGGCGAACGAGCTCAACTGAGCGTTCACCTCCGCCCGCACCCGTTCGAGATAGGCGGCCGCCTCCTGTTTCACCCGATCGTAGGAGATCTCGCCGAGCTGCTCGCGAAGCGCATCGAGTTCGACGTTCACAAGCGCCACAAGCCGCTGACCCTGTTTGACCACGAGGCTTTCGGAGATGAGCCGGCGGGTGTTGATCAGCGCCTCGAGCTCTTCGGGATAGATGTTCTTCCCGCTCGGCTCGACGATCACGTTCTTCAACCGCCCGCGTATGAACAGGCGCTTCTTCGCGTCGATGGTGCCGAGATCGCCGGTGCGAAACCAGCCGTCTTCGCTGAACGCTGCGGCAGTGCGTTCAGTGTCTTGGTAGTAGCCTTTCATGACGTTCGGGCCGCGAACCTGAATCTCCCCCTCGCCGGTTTCCGGATTCGCGTCGGCAAGGCGAATCTCCACACCCTCCACCGCCGGCCCCGCCGCGCGGTACACCTGAGTCGCGGGATTGCTCGCGGCGATCAACGGCGAGGTCTCGGTGAGTCCGTAGCCCACCCCGTATGGAAATCGCGCCTCCTGCAGGAACTTCTCTACATCGGGGGCGATCGGGGCACCGCCGAGGCCGAAGAAGCGCAACCGTCCGCCGAAGGTGCGAAAGAGTTTACGCCCCGCCGCCCGGTGGAGTGCTTTTCGTATCGGGCGAACCTTCTGAAGCCCGCGCAGAATCGCGCTCTTCGTGAGCTTCGGCTCGACGGCCGACCGGTAGATCTTCTCGATAATCATGGGAACCGACAGCAAGAGATGCGGCCGGATCTTCGCAAGTGCCGGAAGCATCGCCGAAGGCGACGGCTGGCGTCCGAGGTAGTAGACAGCCATTCCTGCGGAGAGCGGAGCGAGCAAACCGATCGTGCACTCGTAGGTGTGGGCGAGCGGAAGAATGGAGAGGGCGCATTCGCCCGGGGTCGCGTTTGCCAGCGGTCTCGCCGCCTCCACATTCGAGATAATGTTCGCATGGGTGAGCATGACACCCTTTGATTGTCCGGTGGTACCGCTGGTGTAGATGATTGCCGCGGTATCGTCCTCGGCG
>PUOG01000171.1 GCA_003552745.1 Spirochaetaceae bacterium | reverse complement strand
GCTTCGAGTTGCCGGTTCGGGAGATCGATCCATTTCCAGACTTCGCCGCCGACTATCTGCACGCTCTCGAGGAGACCGGGGTGGTCCGATTCACACGCGACACCTTTTACTGGTCCGACCGAAGTTATCCGGCGGAGAATATCTCGCTTCGGACTGCTACGAATGAGAACGTGGTGATCGTGGACGCCACCGGTGGGCGTAACGAGGTGATCGGGGAGATCGATCGCGCCGGCGCCAAGGAGGAGATCTACGAGAACGCGGTTTACATCCACCGGGGGCGGCAGTACTTCGTGAAGAGCCTCGATATCGAGAACCGCCGCTGCTACGTTGAAGAGACGGACGTCAATTACTACACCGACGCGATCGTGAAGCGCGACATAAAGGTGCTCTACGAAGATGAACGGCTCACGTTGCCCGACTGCATCACGATAATCGGCGATATTCTGGTGCGCACGCAGGTGGCCAAGTTCAAGAAGATCAAATTCAGTACCCACGAGAACGTCGGGTACGGAGAGATCAGCCTGCCGGAGGAGGAGATGCACACTCGCTGTCTCGCCGTCTCCTTTCCACCGGAAACGCAGGCGGGCAGAGCACTCGATTCGCTTTCGCCGGAATCACAGCCGATAGTCATTGCTCGGCTCGGTGCACTACTGAAGAACATCGCCCCGATGTTCCTACTGTGCGATTCCCGCGACATCGGTGTCGCCGAGCGCATACGCGATCCGCACTTCGGCGCCCCCGCGCTCTATCTCTACGATAACTACCCCGGCGGGATCGGGCTGGCGGAGACGCTCCAACGCAGGTTGGGCGATGTGCTGCACGCCGCGCTGGAACTGCTGGACGGGTGCCCGTGTGCCGAAGGGTGCCCGAGCTGCATCGGACCGCGCGACAGTCGGACCGAGATAGACGTGGATCCGAAGGCGGCAGTGCGGAATCTGCTTGCGCTCTGGTTGTCGACTATGGAGGTCGGTGCGTGAACGAACCGCTTTACGAGCGGCTCCAGCGACTGAAACGCACGCGGCATGGCGACGGGGAAGAATCTCGGACCGGCCGGGCCGAGCTCGACGGCGCCGAAACGGTCGAATCAGCCGATTCCTCTCTTTCGCGGATTGGATTCCGCCCTGCGGGCAGTGGCATCCGCGAGCGACGCGTGTATCGACGAATCGGCGAACAGGCAGGACGGATACGACAACTCTGCGACCCCCCGGGCGGTCATCTGATTCCCGGAGATCGCAAGCCGCTTCTTTTTTTCGATGCGGAGACCACCGGTCTGAGTGCCGGCGCGGGGACCGTCGCGTTTCTCGTCGGAGCCGCTCGGATCGTTTCGGACGATACGGTGGAGGTTGTGCAACTTCTGCTCCCGGACTATCCGTTTGAACCGGAGTTCCTCGCTCGCACGGCCACTCTTCTGTCCGGCGACTCGCGCCTGGTGAGCTACAATGGGAAAAGCTTCGATACCCATGTGCTTCGTTCGCGATTCCTTCAGTCCGGTTGTCCGTGGGAGGAGCCACAGCAACTCGACCTGCTCTATTCCACGCGTCGGCTCTGGTCGTCGGTCATCCCCGACTGCAGACTATCCACCGTCGAAGCGTTCGTGCTCGGTATAGAGCGTGCGATCGATCTGCCGGGAAGCGAGGTTCCCGAACGCTACTTCGCGTTCCTGGAAACCGGAGCGGGAGAGGTCATGCGAGAGGTGATCGCTCATCACGAACAGGACATGGTGTCGCTGGTCCTTTTGCTCGCTGCGATCGAAAATGTGCTCGCGGCGGCTCCGGACGGCGCGTGCGCAACGCGGTTGTCGCCGGATTCGGTCGGAGCCGCGCGTATGCTCGTTCAGCACGACGCTGAGAAGGCGATAGGCGTTCTGCGGCGAGCGGTAGATGCTTCGACGCCGGTCGCCGGACGGCGTGCGGCCATGGTCATGCTGGCAGGACTACTGAAGCGGCGGGGAGAGTACTCGGAGGCCGCCGAGATCTGGTCGGCGCTCTTTCGCGAGGGCCGAAGCGAGTTGGCCGGTATCGAGTTGGCCAAACATCTCGAGCACCGAGAACGCGATTTCGAGGCAGCCCTCGCCGTGTGCGAAAGAGTCGCACGATTACACGGTGCGTCAACTCCTTCGCTCGATCACCGTAAGTCTCGGTTGCTCCGCAAAGCGGCCGGACGAGCTTCCGTCTGAGCGACGCTCTCATAGAGGCCGAAGTACTGCTTCGCCATTTCCTCGATCGAGAATCGTTTCTTCATTCCTCGTTGCCGCACGGCGTTCAGAATGCGCGGGCCACGCTGCCAGAGGGCGAGAGCGCGTTCGATGGCCTCCTTGATCTGTTCGGGGTCGTTCTGCCGAATCACGATACCGGTTCCTTCACCGTCATCCGCGCTGAGATCGGTAATTGTGTCCTTCAACCCGCCGGTGTCGCTCACGATCGGAACGGAGCCGTAGCGGAGACTGTAGATCTGGTTCAGACCACACGGTTCGTAGCGGCTCGGCATCAGGAAGAAGTCGCTTCCGCCTTCGATCAGGTGTGCGAGACGTTCATCGAAGCGGATCGCGACCCCGACGTTCCGGTATCGATTGGCGAGCTCGCGGAGGCGTTGCTCGAATTCGTCATGACCGCTTCCGAGTACGACGAATGCGAAGCGGTTCTGCTTCAGCAACGGTTCGAGACAGCCGTATGATCGATCCAGCAACTCCCTGAATCCCTTTTGCTCATCGAGCCGGGCGATCATCCCGATCACCGGTCGACCACGTTCGACCGGAACACCAAATTCGCGCATCAGTGCCCGGCGAACGGCATCGCGTTCGTCGAGTGAATCGATGTCGAAACTGCCCGGCAGATACCTGTCGTTAGACGGGTTCCAGCGCCGGTAATCGACCCCGTTGAGGATTCCGTGGACTGCATCGCGACGATCGCGGAGCAGTTCCTCCAGTCCGAAACCGCGTCCCGGTTGCATGACCTCTTCGGCGAAGGACGGCGAGACAAAGACAATACGGTCGCACGTTGCGATCCCGCGTGCGAGCGAGGAGCGATTCGTGGTTGCTTGCCCGTCCAGCTGTGTCCCGGCTTCAACGTTACTCATCTGCTCGAGAGGCGTAACGGCAACCCTTCGTCCGTCCGGTCCGGAATGGGCCGGGTTATGTATGGTCAGAACGCTCTTCGACTCGGCGAAACCGGCCAACTGCTCACGGTATCGCAACAGCTCGGCGACAGGAGCGGTCGGCCAGTCGTGTGCATGGAATACGTGTGGTGTCCACCGCAGCGTGCGTGATAACGAGAATGCCGCAGCCGACAGGAGACCGAATCGCAGATCGTTGTCCTCGTAGAGATCGCTGCTCGGTCCGTAGATGAACTCGCGATCGAACAAATCGAGTCGGTCCACAAAGTACACCGGAACGCGGGGGTGAGAGGGAAGCGATGCTTCGTAGACAGCAGTACGATACTCAGTCGTGCCGACCTCACACACGACCGGGCGAGGAATACGGTACATTCCCGCGTAACGGATCCATCGGTAGCGCGGCATGAGAACCCGTACATCCACGCCGAGCTTCGCCAATCCTGCCGCAAGTCCGCTGATCATATCGCCGAGGCCGCCGACGCGTGCAAATGGCGTGAGTTCGGTCGTGATAAGCAGCACCCTCAGAGGGAGCGAGGCCGCTGCACCCTCAGATTCCGCGATAGTAGGCGATCGTGAACTCATCAGTAATACTGTAGCCGAGACGCCGGTACATGCGAAGAGCCGGTACGTTTTGGCGTTTCACAAACAGGGTGCTGTGCCGTCCATCGCGTTCTATGTCACGAAGAAGCCTATACATAACAGCGCCGGCAATGCCTCGTCCGCGTAGCGAACGCTCGGTGTATACTCCGCCGATCTGATCCCAGGTGAAGCCGCGAGCGTTCGTTTGTGCCTTTCCGACCATCCTTCCATCGTACTCAACCGCATAGACCAGTTGTTGCCTCAGGCTCAGCTTGAGGTGACTCATGCACGATGCCGGATCGAAACTCTCCGGTCTCAATACCACCTCTTCGATTTCGTACTCCCGTTGAATCGGGTAGAGCGCCTCAGCGTCGCGAACACTCGCCTTCCGTATTACCATCCCGTCCGGCAGCGGTTCGGGGTCGATCGGAGTGGCACACGTACGTGTCATTAGGAAGTAGTTGACGGTGTCCAGCGGTGTTGTGTTCAGGAGACGCTGGAAACCTCGAACATCGCGGTCGAGCCCCATTATGCAGAAGAGACGGCCCTGCACACCCTTGAGCTTGCGTGACAGCGTCGTGGGGTCGGGAGCGCCGTCTTCCGGCAGTACCGGAAAGACGAAGCCGCCGGCGGTGTGAAATACGGTGGCTTCTATCACGCCATCGTGGGCGAAAACGGTGAAGCGCCCACTTCGTCGGTCTGTCTTCTTCGGACTCCCCGGCAACGCTTCCGTCACCGTCACGCAACCTGCCTCACGCGGCAACAGGAACCGCTTCAGCGGTTCGATGTGGGAGTTCCTGGCGTTGAACCAGCAACCGCGTCTGTTCAGTACCATCCCAACTCTACCGATCGTTTTGCCGGAGTTCACGCAGCGGTACTGTCCCCTGCTGCAACCGTTTTCCGAGCAGCACCTCGACACCCGCCTCGAAGCTCGCCTGCTCGAAACCGTATACCGCTACCGCCGTCTCGACGAAGTCGACCTTCGAGAGAAGCAAGGGAGAATGGGTCGAGATTACCACGAGGCGATCGGCGTACGGTTCGAGTGTCTCGAGCACCTCGAGGCTGTTCCAGTTCGAGAGCGCGAAGACGACAAGGTCGGCTTGACCCGCACGTCGACGTGCCTCGTCGCGTTCGTTCGAATTGCTTCGGCCCGTCGGTGAATACGAGAAACGGTATTCATCGGCGCCGGAAAAATATGAGCGTGCCGCCGAGAAGAACGGAGCGATATTTCCGGTCAGCAGCACACGATCGGATTCCGCCGGATCGACCGGCAGTGCGCCGTTGCGAACGACCGACACGGCACGCTTCGCATGGTCGGCGAAGAACTCTTCGCTGCCCGGATTCGGAATAACGTGTGCGAGTAGGTCGGGCTCCGGATAGAGCGGCACAGAATCGTCGGATTCGAGGTACCTATCTTTGAACTCGAGGATTCGGTGCACGGACTCGCGCACACGTTCGCGGAACTCCGCTCGCTCGTCGTAAGCTTCTCTAAGCGCTCGCCACTCCTCGCCGTGTAACGACGGCGTCTGCGACAGCATAATCATGTCATTTCCTGCTTCCACCGCCATGACGAGCAATTCACCGAAAGTGAGGTTCTCTCGCTGAGCGTGTACGGTCGCACCTATCATGTGCATATCGTCGGTTATGAGCAGACCGTCGAATCCGAGCTCGTCGCGAAGGAGGTCGGTCATGATTTTCGGAGATAGAGTGGCCGGTACGCGCGAGCCGGTGACGTGCGGAAAAGCAAGATGCGCACCGAGAATCGCGGGTACCCCTTCGCGAATCAGCATTCGATACGGAACGAGGTCATGGTCGTACAGCTCGTCCCGCGAGTATTCGAGCTCGGGAAGCAGCACGTGACTGTCTCCGGTCGCATCTCCATGGCCCGGAAAGTGCTTCGCGGCAGCGATTACCCGCTTGTTCTCGTGGCTGCGGAAAAGCGCGAGTCCGAGCAACCCGATTTCAACCGGGTCGTCGCCGAAAGAGCGGGAGCCGATTATCTCGGCACGCGGATTTCGATATACGTCGACGGTCGGAGCAAAGTTCATGTTGATGCCGAGTGCGCGCATTTCGGCTGCTATGTGTCGACCGGCTTCGTACGCATCGGAGGGAAGGCCGGTGGCACCGATCGCCATGTTTCCGGCACCCCGGCTCGTGTTTCCACGTACGTGGCGAACCATCCCCCCTTCCTGATCGGTCGCCGTGAAGAGCGGAATCGACCGTGTACGCTCGGCTGCCGCCCGCTGCATCTCTCCGAGTGTCGCAGCGAGTGCGGCTGGGTCGTCGGCGTTCCGGCCGAACACCTTCACACCGCCGAGCCCTCGTTCGGATATCCAGCGCATGATGAGGTCGTTCGGTGCCGCACCGTCCCACCCGAGCAGAAGCATCTGCGCGATCCGCTCATCGGGAGTCATTCGCTCGTAGCGCAACTCCACGCTCTCGGCGTGAGCGTGCAATAGCGCTGCGCACAGCATTACTACTAGCGTCACTATTCTCGCAGCCCGACCTGCCACTACTCTCGAATCCCCCCTGCGACGTCGCATACGCTCGTCAGCACCGGAGGGTAGCGTGAATCGGTACTGCTCGACCAGTGGTAGAGCGACGAATCGCATAGCAGCCGATCGGGCAGCAACGAGCCGCGCTTATGCCCGGGGCCGTGCCTACCGATAATCACGGTAAGGAGTATACCGAGTATGTCCGATACTACTGTTCGCCAGGAAGGCGAACCGGTTGACGCGCTCGAGCGCGTTCTCATCAGCCAGATTGAGCTGCTCGAGCGCACGGCGGTAGAGCATCGGGAGCTTCAAAGTGCGGTGATCGGCCGCGACTGGCGTGCACTCGAGGAGTATATGTCACGACTGAATGTTCGCTCAGGCGAACTGAGCGAGCTGGAGAGACAGAGACACGATGCGTACCGGAGAGTTCGCGAGCAACTCGGGCTCGATGGAGATGATGGTTTCTTCGAAGTGTTGACCCGGCTCGAAAACGGTTCGCGCTCGCGCCTGGCGGAGCTTTATCGAAATCTCAAGGTCGCCGTCATGCGTCTTGCGGGTCAGAACGGAAACCTCGAGTCATACGTGTCCGCCAGCAGCGAAACCCTCGAACAGGTGCTCGGCGAGCTCTTTCCTCAGCGTAAGGGGACCATTTACGGTCGCTCGGGCGTAGCGACCGCGAAGGACAGCCGTGCCTTCGTGGTCAACAGAACTCTTTAGGGAGCCGGGAGATGCAGTCGACCTTTTCGGGAATCGAAATCGG
>PUOG01000038.1 GCA_003552745.1 Spirochaetaceae bacterium | reverse complement strand
TAGGCCCGAACTCGGTATTGTCGACTACTTCGAAACCGTCGGCTTCGAGTAGCATTACGATCATATTACCGAGGAGAGCGCCTTCGGTATCGATTTTCGACGCGACGGTAATCGGTCCCTTCGTCTCTTCGGCTTCTTCGGTGGCTCCACCGGCGAAGAGTCGTGTCGGAACTATCAACAACAGCAGCAACACAAAGAGAAAGACAAAACGAAATGTCTTCATTCCTGAACCTCCTCGCGAGGCGATTAAGACCTCGCGTAAACTTCCTTGCGAAGATACCGTGCAGATTCCCGGTGGTCAAATCCCGAACTGTCGACGAGTTCCATCGTTTCCGATACATCACACTTCCTTGAGAGCCCGGTGACGAACCGACTATTATGTCGCCAATGGAGCGCATTCAGCCATCGCTCGACATCGTGTTCGCGCTCGTCGATTCGGTATCAGCAGCCGCCGATCGTTTCCGCGAACTCGGGTTCACCGTCGCAGACGGCGGACTCGATATCGGTTCCGGTTCCCGTTGCGCAGCTATCGGCTTCGCAGACGGATCGGTGCTTCAGTTCGTCGAGCGCCCGAGAGGCCTTCGAGCCCGACGCCGTCGTCGTCGTTGGCTCTCGCGACGTGGTGCTCGACGTGCCCGGAAGAGAGGCTCTCCGGCGCTGTTGCACCGAACGGTCATAAACTGCGAACGGATGAGTCCGGGGCTCATGGATTTCGCGGTTCGATCGCCGAGCGATGAAGGGAACGACGCATTCGCGGCACTGAACTGCCGCCGGCGCTTTCGATCGCGGGTACCTCGTGAATCGAATGGCAAGCCGGGCCGAAAACAGGTCACTGACGCCGATCTGAGAGTTCCCAGAGACCAGCCGCGGGTTCTGCCGATCGTTCGCGCCGCATCGAGTACTTTTCCCCTCGACGACCGATTGCGCGATCATAGGAACGAGATACAGGGGATCTTCCGGGTGGAGATCGGAGTATGCGCCATCGAAGAGACTCGGTCGGCATACGAGAAGTTAACCGGCGTCGAGCCGGAAAGCTTCGAAAACGCGTTCGAAGAACGTCACGTATTTCGGCTGCACGGCTACAGCATCGAGTTCCTTCGCGTCGAGAATGCACTCGACGAAGGAGTGCGCGAGATCGGGTTAAAAGCCGGATTCCGCGGGCATAACGCGGTGTTCGACGCAAATCGCTGTCACGGCATTGAGATGCACATTCGCTATGTGGAACCGCACCCCTTCGCCGAAACCGGGATGGAGACCGATCCTCAGCTGTCGCCGCCTTCCACATCGGAGAGGAAGGAGCAGCAATCCGAAAGCACCTCCTCCGGAATGCCGTGAGGACCATCAAACTCGACGAAACGTCGCCTGCAACCGGCACGCTCGAGCGCTCGCCCCAGATCCTCGCCCTGCGCAGGTTTGAGTATCGTGTCGAATCGACCGTGTGACTGAAAAACCGGCAGACCGCCGAGCAGATGCAGATTCGCTTCCCACCTTTCAGCGGCTATCATCGCACCCGAAAACACAATGAGCGCCTTCGGCCGCCTTTCCTGTTTCGCGAGAGTCAGCGCGGTCTCCACCGCCACCATCGCCCCCTGACTGAATCCGGCAAAGAGCGCATTGTTCGTGTCGAGGCCGAGAGCATCGATAGCTTCGACGAGCTCCTCGGCCGATTCGGAGAGTCCGGCGGGGTCGAGCTCGCGAAGATCGTCGAAGTATCCGCCGAACATCGCTCGTTCGATCCCGGCGTCATCTCGCGGAAACCATGCCCGTCCGACGATGCGCCCGTTGAAGCGGATGAGCTTCGGTGCTTCCGGGACGATAGTTCGATATCGGCCGATACACGAGTAGCTCGTCAGAGGAAATAGATCGTCGGCACTCGCTCCGAATCCATGGAGTAGAAAGAGCGGTGGCCCGCCGCCGTTGTGTTCGCGGTATTCAATGCTCATCCGGCGGGGATCCCGTCGGTATTCGAGCGAACGAGCCACCCCTTCTCATCAACGTATGAGGTGAGCTCGTCGAGCGCCCGGCGCACCGCGTTACCATCGCGCGATCGGACCGTGATGCGCGTACGGTATTCGGGGTTTCCCCAATACGGATAGGAGCCGACGCTCACTTCCGTATGTCGCTCGATAAAGGAGTTCAGCCAATCGACATAGTCCGACTCGTATGCGCTGAGAAAGAGTTCGGCAGTCGCAAATCCCCCCATCGGTTCTAATGTCGCAATTATTCGATCCACCTTATCTCGCAGCGCCCGCGGTAGGCCGGGCAGGACGAAGAGATTACGAAACCGGATCAACGGCCACGTCACCTGCCCATCGTTCAGACCCACGTCCGCTCCGGAAGGTACTCGGGCCATTCGGCGAAGTGACCCATTCATACGCTCGCCGTAATGGTTCTCGAGGAAGGCGGCCATCGTCGCATCTTCGATCAGGTCGACATTGAACGCGCTTGCTACCGCCTCCAACGTGACGTCATCGTGGGTCGGCCCGATGCCGCCGGAGGTGATCACGTACTCGAAGCGCGGAGAGATCTCTCGCAACGTCTCCGCGATCCGTTCGCGGTCATCCGGGATTATGCGCACCTCCCCGACCGAGTATCCGACCGCCGAAAACGACCGGATGATGTATGCGGAGTTGAGGTCTTCGACACTGCCGGAGAGCAGCTCGTCACCTATGAGCACGATTCCGATCGTGCCGCCGGCGGGCTCGTTCGACTCAGACATGTTCGTCGCAAATGTATGGGAGCCTGTTGCCGGAGTCAAGGCGGAGGAGGTCGGCAGATGACAAGACCGGGCGCTATCGAGTACGGTGGTATTACTATGTCAGACCCGAGCGATCCGACCGGTGCCCGGTTCGAGGCACGAGTTCCGGCGATACAGGTTTCCGACCTCACCGTCGCGTACGACTACACGCCGGTGTTATGGGATATCGATCTCGATGTGCCCGAAGGCGTGATTATGGGCGTCATTGGCCCGAACGGGGCCGGGAAGAGCACACTCATCAAGGCAATCCTCGATATCGTGCCGATTGCAGCCGGCAGCGTTCAGGTGTTTGGCTCTCCTTTCCGTCGTAACCGTAAGCGCGTCGGCTATATTCCGCAACGAACGAGCGTCGATTGGGATTTTCCCACAACAGTGTTCGATGTCGTGCTCATGGGATGTTACGGGAGACTCGGCTGGATTCGCCGGCCGACCGTGCACGACCGGGAAGCCGCGATGGATGCGATAGCGACGGTAGGAATGACCGAATACGCAACCCGCCAGATCGGGGAATTATCGGGAGGGCAGCAGCAACGCACCTTTCTTGCACGAGCGCTGATGCAGCAGTCGGACATCTATCTGATGGACGAGCCGTTCCAGGGTGTCGACGCACTCACCGAGAAAGCGATCGTCGGTGTGCTGCGCGATCTGAAGCGCGGAGGCAAGACCGTCGTCGTCGTTCACCACGATCTCCAGACCGTAGAACAGTACTTCGACTGCGTCACGATGCTGAATGTGCGCAAGATTGTCGACGGTCCCAGCAGCGAGGTATTCACCGAGGAGAACTTGAAACGGACGTACGGCGGTCAACTCACGCCCGTTCAAACGGCGTCGTGAACGCTACCTCACTTTCAGGAACATGCCGAAAAGGATGATGATCAGCAGCGCCTGGATGAGTCCGAAGCGAATGAGCACCTGGGTGTTCGACCACTCGCGCACGTTTCGAAAGTGGTCGTGCAGCGGGAAACGTACGGTATGCAGTATCCTCACGTTGAAAAAGCGCAGGAGAAACACTTTCAGCAGTCCCGTTCCTCCGTTGACGAGAATCACGGTACTTACGATGAGCAGAAGAAACGGATTGCGCGCTATTATGATCGATATGCCGAGGTAGAAGCCGATCGCCCGCGAGCCGCCGTCGCCCATCAATATCTCGCTCGGATAGGCGTTATACCACAGATACCCCGATAGACACCCTACAAGAACAAAGGTCATGACCGACCACGTCGCCGCATCCGGATAGTGCGGTAGGAGAAGATGGGCCGATATTTCCACGTGTCCGACAACGAAATAGAGAAACACTCCGAGACTGATCAGCCCGAGCAGGACCAGCGAGCTCGAGAGGCCGTCGACACCGTCGGTACAGTTCGTACTGTTGATGCTCAGCCAGAGGATGATGACCGCGACCGGCACGAAGATTGCGGGTGGGACGAGAAACTCACCGGTCACGAAAGGCAGCCAGATCTCCGATCGAGTTGTGGCGAGAAGCAGCGCCCCGGCAAGCGCCAGCCCGAAATCGATAGCTCCTTTCGTGTACTCGCTCCACGGGTTGGAACTTCGGTCGTCCAGAAATCCACTCAACATCGCGAGATAGGTGAGCACGAGGATAAGTATCTGCTCGCCCTGCAGCGGCACCATAAACAGGCTTACGAGACAGAAAACCGAGATAAAAATGACTCCCGATCCGGTCGGTTTCCCTCGCGCCGCTGCCCCCTGGACAGCGAACTCGCGACCGCGGTCGGTGGGTAGAAGCCACCGAAAACGAGGTAGCGCGAACAAGGTCAGGAAGAACGCCAGAATCGTGCCGGCGGCTGCGAGAAAGAGGTACGAAGTAAGTAGTCTGAACGGCCCGAACGCCGGGGTAAGTAACTGACCAAGGTGATACAGCATCTGAGACAGTACCGTCCTGCCCCCGTATCCTACCGACCCGCCGATACGTTGCCAAGTGTACGAATGGGCCCCTTTCGGATACGCTGTTAAACGGCGTCCCGGAAGCACATAGTGTCCCGAATGAAACTTGTCCAGCACTCGGTGCTTCGAATAGGTTGTAGGTCATTATGCGATCGCCTTCGATTCATTCGATAACCCGAGTATCGCTGTTCGCCGCACTGATCGCTGCCGGGAGCTACATCTCGATACCGTTACCAGGTTCTCCAGTTCCAGTGGTCCTGGCTAATCTCTTCGTCGTGCTCTCGGGAATCGTCCTCGGCCCCAAGGCAGCGGCTGCGTCGGTATGCATATTTCTCGCTCTCGGTGCGGTGGGCCTTCCGGTCTTTTCCGCGGGAGCGGGTGGTCTCGTGCACTTTGCCGGCCCGACCGGTGGCTACCTTGTCGGCTACCTCTTCGCGGCGATATCTGCCGGTGCCGCTTCACGGCTGCTCCTGCCGACCAGCTCCACCAGCTCACGCCGTCGCTCGGCTACTACCGCGTTCTTCGGGTTTATCGCCGCCCTCATCGGTCTGGCGGTAGTCTACATACCCGGAGTCGTCTGGATGGCATTGATCCTCGAGCTCGATACCTCTGCCGCGCTCATGACAGGCTTGGTACCCTTTATACCCGGCGATCTCGCAAAGGCCGCAGCGGCAGCTGCTGCCGTGCCCACCCTCGTCGACGCGCGCTCGTTCGTCCAGGCGCAGCGACGCTCTGTCGGATCGCCTGCTGCTGGACACCACCGGAGCGATGTTCAACCGTGAGCCGGACCGCCCCCGTGCTTCGCGCAGAGCACATTTCGCTCGTGACCTCGGAGTCCGCGCTCTTGAGTGATGTCACCCTCGAGCTGCCCAACGCCTCGATGGTGGTTCTCGCCGGTTCGGTTGGCGCAGGAAAGAGTGTGTTATCGCGGATCCTCGCCGGATTGCTCGAACCGACTTCCGGCGAAGTGTATTTCAACGGCACGCCTATCGAACATGGTCGGGCGCGCGGCCCCGGGGGTATTGCTCTCGTCTTTCAGGATGCTTCGGCGCATTTGATCGGATCTACGGTCGAGGAGGATGTCGTCATAGGATTACGCCGAACGCGACGATCAAAGGAAGAGTGCTACCGCGCAGCTCGACTCGTGCTCGAGCGCTGCGGCATCTCGCACCTCGCCGAGAGGCCGATATCTCAGCTTTCGGGAGGAGAGGCGCGATTGACCGCGTTTGCGAGCGCTCTCGTGCTCGAGCCGAAACTCTTCATTTGCGACGAACCGTTCTCAAATCTCGACTGGAACGGAGTGTCCCGTGTTCTCCGAGTACTGGTCGACACCGTTCTCGCCGGGGCAACCGTTCTCGTCGTCACCCACGAGCTGGAGAAAGTACTCGCTCACTCGAGACGTCTCTTTCTCCTTGAATCGGGGATGATACTCCTGTCGGCAGATCTCCCTGAGGGCCTCAATGACTCAGTGAGAGCAAAACTGGAAGCATCGGGCGTGCGCGCCCGAGGCCCAATCGCAACTATGAGCTGGCTTCGATGAGACGACTCGAGACGACACCCGCATTTACACCGGCGCCACGAATGAGCCCATTGGCCCGCATTCCGGCCGGTCTCGCCGGCGGTGTACTCCTCGGCGCACAGCTGATAATCATGTTCGCCGGGCCGCTAACGCTCGCACTGTTATGGGGGTTGTTGCTTGGCGCGTGCGCTGTAGGCAAACGCCCGATCGCCAGAGTCATATTCCGGGCATGGCCCATTCTTTTACTTGCCGCAGCGACTGCATATCGACGAGCCGGAATCGCAGTTCACGATGACCCAGTACTGCTTTTGTCGAACGCTTCGTTGATCTGGCTCCGATTCTGCTGGATGGTCGTAGCCGCGGACCTTTTCATCTCGAGCTTCGCCTGGCAGAGCGCGCTCGCGGCGGTCGCAACCGGAACGACCCACGAAGATGGCGAGCGGTACTTCGCGCGCGCACGCAAGTTGATCGCGCTCACCGTATGGCTCGCGGTCGTTCAGCTCCCCCTCATTCTCGGTGTGCTTCGAACCCGTCGTGATGCGGTACGCGCGCGTGGAATACGCGGGGCACGCATGCTGACGACCTCGCTGATTACCGGCATCCTTCCGCAACTGATGCACCGCGCCGACACGTACGCCGAGGCACTCATCGCTCGGGGCATTCACGTCGGGACGGAGATAACCACGAACGCTCGCACCCCGAAGTCCAAACATGGTATAGTCTGCGACCATGAGTCTTGATTTCGAAACAAAGGTATTTGAGAAAGAAACGATCGCGCTGTCCGGCACGAAGGAGTCGATCGTCCGAGGCGGTCGACATCTGT
>PUOG01000209.1 GCA_003552745.1 Spirochaetaceae bacterium | reverse complement strand
TGGGAGGTCGGCTTTCAGGATGCGATTGTCGCCGTCCCCGCACGAGAAGACGGCGAACAGAGAAGCGACGGTACCGGGCCGCTGTTCGTGCCTGAGCTGTTCTTCAGCCCGCTTCCCGGCTATCTGACTCAGTACATCATCGGTTCGGGGGAGTCTCCCTGGAGACAGGATATCAACTACAAGAGCCTTATGGGCTTTTACGGAGTCTTCCGCGGGCGCTCCGGTGGCGTTCCGTGGCGGATCGAGGGTCAGATACTCGTTGATGATTTCAACGCGCACGCGATCACGCACCCACAGCACGAACATCAGAATCCATTCATGGGCGCGTGGATGCTCTCCGGACGCCTCGACACCGGCGCCGGACGTTTTCGGCTTTCGCATGCCGGATCGCTCATGTACACGTTCCAGACTTCGGGATCACGCAACTACGGCTACACCTACTACCCGGAGATATCGTGGCCTCGTGACGACGGCCGGCAGACATTCGACTACCGCGACAACTACTTCGGCTTCTACCTCGGAGAAAACACCCTCGCGCTCCGCCTCGACTGGGATCACGGTGTACCGGTCCCGACGGGACTCGGGGAGAGGCTCGACCTGGACGCGTCGCTCGAATACACCGTCAGCGGAAGCAAGAGCCCGGCGAACCAGTGGGGTGACTACTCGAGTTGGAGAGATCACGGAGGAGAGGGGGCATTCGGAAGTACCAGACTTCTCGATGAAGATGTGCTCGAGCACGGGCTGTCGCTCGGCGTCGGCGGCAGCATATCCCGCCCCGCGCTCGCGGGAACTCTGACTCTCGGTCTCTCCGGGACAATCGGACATTGGTGGAACGTGCTTCGCCGCGACGCGGCCGCCGACGGCGACTCGCCGCAGGAGGACCTGTATCGCCCCTCCGACGAGAACTACGCGAAAGCAAGCGTTGCGCTGACGGCCCGTATGTCGTGGCCCGGCGCCGGACGATAGAAGCCACCTGCTCGGAAACTACGCTCCTCCGAGCAGCATAATCCCGAAGCCGAGCAAACGAACCGGTGGGAAATCCGGATCGGTAATGCGCTCCCGATCGACCCAGTCATCACTCAGCTGCTGCAGCTCGCCGTACAGGAGCGCCGTCCCACCGAGACCACGAAAGCGTACGCCGGCGCGCAGCTGATAGTCGAGGTGGAGATAGTAGCCCGGCTCATCGAGCGACTCGCCTGCGATTTCGTCAGGTCGCTCGTTCAACAGGCCGACTACGCGGGCGTTGAAAAACGCAGGGTGACGGCCGGCGATACGGAACGGTTCGACCTCCGCTTCCAGCGCCGCCTTGCCGCGATACACCGCGTCTGCTTCGAGATCGAGTTCCTGGAAGACATACACCGGCAGTTTCATCTCAACAGTCGAGCGCAAGAACCCGTCGGGTGCCGCGCGTCCGAACAGATCGCGATGCGCGGCACTCGCCTCGAGACCGATCGAATCGTGCGCCGCCATGCGCCGGCTACTGCGATCGAGCTCGTGTTTTGAGTCGTGCCGAAAATGAGCGCTCAAAGTCACCGGTCCTATCTGACGTCTGTAGCGTAGCCCCACCTCATTGATGAAGACCGATGAATGAAAGAGCCACGAGGAGCGGTCTGCAGGCGGGCGTTCGCTGTTGAATTGGTAGCGGAAGATCCCCTCGACCGCATCGTGCTCTCCGCTCCATACCGTCAGATACGATCCGAGGTCGTAGTGATAGTTGTGATCGTCGCTTCCGATCCAGTCGACATCCGAGACGAAGCGTTTCAACCGGCTCCAGAACACGACATCGGCGAACGCCCCCTCTTCGGAAGTAATCGGCATAAGCCCGTATGGGGGACGGGCGAGGACCTCGGCGGCGAGCGGTATCGAGGCACCGGTCACGAAGATGGCTACCAGCGCAAGCAATCGCGATCGCTGCGTTACACCCATCCGGTCTCCTCCCGCCGCGCAGTCTACCGCTGCTGCGACTTCCGATGTTCGGCCGGCCATGAGGCGCCGTCGCCGTCGAAGTACGCTTCGATCGTTCCCTCGATCGATCGGTATCCGAACAGTTCTACCTTAGCGTTCAGATAAGCCACCTTGAGAAACGCTCTGGGAAGCCTCAGCTTCTCGTACCGGCGCACCGAATTCATTAAATACCCGCATTCGGTGAGAATGCCGAATCGATACGCATGAGCCGGCGAAACAGCTCTCGCGGCGAGCTCCGAATCCTCTCGGAACAACCCTTCCTTGAACCCCCCGAGATCCGAGAAGATCTCCCGTTCAACGAACATCGCCGATTGCATGAGTGGGTTCGAACGATCCTGGCGTCGTTTAAACTCGTAGCGCACGAAACGGTACAGGCCGTTGTAGAGCAGCCGTTTGAACCCGTTACCGTTGTAATCGGGTAAGAGGAGTGCTCCGGCGATCTGCAGATTTCGCGAGCGAAACTCAGCGAGTGCCTTGGTGAGGAACCACGGATCGGCGGGGTACGTGTCGGCGTCCATGAAGAGCAGAATCCGTCCGGTTGCCGCCCGCGCGCCGTTATTCCGGGCGGTCGCCGGCAACCCGCCTTCCACAACGCGGCAGCCGAAATCGCGGGCGATCGAAGCGGTCCGGTCGCTGGTATTTGGCGAGATCGCGCACACGTATTCCATAGTCGGTGCACTTCGCTGCGATTCGAGCACCTTGAGCAGTTTCGGTAGGTACTGCTCTTCGTTTTTGCATGGGATGATAACGCTGAGTTGAGGTTCGGCCATAGGTATTGTGCTCAACAGGACCGGTTATCCGGGACGCCGCTCGGTCAAACCGACGCCCCCGGCCCATGTCGGGACTCGACCGCCCGGACCGAGTCATTATTGGTTCGTCGGAGATGATTGTCAAGGTTCGGATTCTGGTGTTGTATGGACATGTAATCGTCTGATAAGAATTATGCATATGTTGGACTTCATTGCAGTTGGGCTTCGATCGAGGCTTCGTCGCCTTGCGACAGCGGTAGCTGCGCTCGCCATGCTGATTCTGGTCACCTCGGGTTGTGAGACCGCCGGGGAGCCCGAACGTCGCCAGCGCTCGTTACTCGGCACCCAGAGCGTGATCACTATTCACGACTCACGTATCCCCTCCGGTGCCTTCGACCGGTACTTCGAAAGGGTCGAAGAAATCCAGGACCGGATGAGCATTAACGAAGAGCGATACGACGACACCGAGGTACTTCGCATTAATCGCAACGCCGGTGAAGAAGCAGTGGCGGTTTCCGACGACACCTACTATGTGATCGAAGAAGGGATTCGCTGGGGAGAAATCACGGAAGGCTATTTCGACATTACGGTCGCTCCGCTGATACGCCTGTGGGGTATCGGCACTCCGAACGAGCGGGTTCCGGATGAGTCCGAGCGTGCGGAGACTGCTGAGCTCGTGAACTACCGGGAGATCGAACTCGACGCGAATGACTCGAGTGTCTTCCTGAGCCGGGAAGGAATGGGCATCGACGTCGGCGGCATCGCGAAGGGGTACGCGGTCGACGAAATTGCGCGAATGATGGCCGACGACGGTATCGAGAGCGCACTCATCGATTTCGGTGGCGACCTGTACACGGTGGGAACGCGGCCGGACGGCGACCGATGGCGTATCGGAATACAGCATCCGAGCGGTGTTCGCCGCGAGTTGCTCGCCGTGATTACCTCCAGCGACGAGGCGATCGTGACGTCCGGGCCGTACGAGCGCTACTTCGAGCGGGACGGAGAACGATATCATCACCTGTTCGACGTCACAACCGGCGCACCGTCGACCAACGAGCTGGTAAGCGTCACCATCAGCGGCCCCGAGGCAACCGGCGCCGATGCGCTTTCAACCGGAGCATTCGTTATGGGGCTCGAGCGAGGACTCACCCTCGTCCAGAGCCTGGACGACTATGAGGCGATTTTCGCCACCGAGGACGGCAAGGTGTACGCCACGCCCGGACTGTTTGATGATGTGGAGATCAGGGCAGACGATTTCGAGCTGATTCCGGCCGAAGAGGTGGCTATCGATTGATCTGCTATCGATTGACCGAAAGAGAGGCTTCCGATGGGGCGATTATCTCCGCACGGTTGTAGGTGCGCTTTTCCGCCGGTCGCACTCGTGGCGGCGCTGCTTACCGCGAATCTGATCGTATCCATCCATCGGTGGCTTCCGGCCGGGACTCTCCACCACGCCCTGATCCCATCCTTCGAAGTGATCCTCGCGATTCTGATTGCGTTGTTGATTTTCGCGCGTACCGGCCGCATTCACGCGGCAGCCGCCGGCGGTGCGCTCATAGCTACCGCACTGGCCGCATTCTCACTCGGCGAAGGGGCGTTTCGCCTGCTCTACTCGCGTGGGTTCGTCCCGGGTTCCGACTTTGCCTACGTTCGCAGTGCCGTGCTCCTTTTTCTTCCCGGGGACGGGTTGACCACAGGATTGCTCGCCGGCGGCGCGATCGCAATCACCGCGGCAATCCTGCTTCTGGTGCTCTACGCACTCTTTTTCGGAGCCCTTCGCGCAATGGATAGGATGGACGGTGTCCCCCCCGCTTTCCTCGCCGGCGTGATAGCGGTCGCAGCAATCGGGGCGGTTTTCGCGGTTGGTCCTGCCGACACCCTCACAGCCGCGGTCGTACGCGGATTCTCGCCGGACGAGTTCGAGTTGCGCGCGCTCGCTCGCGAAAGAGCCGCGGATGAGGTTGCCGATACCGAGGACGCCGCACCCGAATCAGACCCGGTCGAATACGGTGCGCCCGGCCTGCGTGACCGTGACATCTACAAGTTCATCATTGAAAGCTACGGGATAACGATCTTCGAACGAGAAGAGATTCGAGATGAACTGGTACCGGCGCTCGAACGTTTCGAACGCCGACTTACCGACGACCGGTTTCATGCGGTGAGTAACTTCATCGAGGCCCCGATTTTCGGCGGCCAGAGCTGGCTCGCCGAGGCAACCTTCCTCACGGGAAACTCGATCGACCGTCAGAGCCGCTACGAACGCCTCCTTACCGAGGAGCCGGACACGATTACTCGCCTACTCCGTGAGACGGCGGATTACTACAGCATTGCGATCAAACCTGGAGCGATCAACGGGCCGTGGCCGGAGGGCGAGGAAGGATTCGGGTTCGATGAGGTGATGACAGCTTTCGAGGGAGACTTCGGATATGACGGTCCGTGGTTCAGTTTCGTGCCGATTCCCGACCAATTCGCTATCTGGAGAGTGCATCGCCGAATAGAGGAGCTTCGGAACGACGACGGCCCAGCGGCTGATCGACCGCTATATCTGCACTACCAACTGGTAAGCAGCCATATTCCGTGGAACCGAATTCCACCGGTGATCGAGAATTGGGAAGACCTCGGCGACGGGTCGCTCTACCACGACTCCGAGACGCAGTACTTCGACAACGACTACCTGAGTGGAACCGAGTACGTCGAAGGCTACATTGCAAGTATCGAATACGTGCTCGAGGTGATCGCCGAGTATATGACCCGATACATCGACCCCGACGATCAGAGCATCTTCATACTCTACGGCGATCATCAGCCGGGGTCGGTCGTTACCGGCCGCGATGCTTCGAATTCGGTACCGCTTCACATTGTCTCGCGCGACGAAGAATTGCTGCATGCGTGGCGCAGCGAGCACGACTTCGTCGACGGATTCATTCCAACTCAGGAGTATCCGCACCTCCCGATGAGCGAGGTCTTTCCTATCATAGCGGAAATCGCAATGCAACCTGTCCCGAAACCAAACCACTAGCGCAAATTTTTCCTTGCTATACCCCTGTAGCCACAGTATAGTTGTTGCGCGGAGGTCTTTGGTACGCCATGTTTCTTAACCCGAACTCTTGGCGGAAGCTTTATTTTGTCCCGTGCAGAAACACGGCGGCACGCCGCACCGTATCGCTCCTGCGTGAAGCGGCACGCGCACCCATTCACACGTGTGAGCTCGCGGCGGTTCCGACGGCTGCATCGAGATATCCGCAAAACACGTTCTTCTTCGTGCTCATCGGCGAAAGCGCGCTCACAACCGTCACCATTCAGCTGCAAAACGCCTTGCAGGCGATCGATAGATCGCGATGCGGGTTCGCCCTCATCGCCGACCAGACGGCTCTGCGTATACTCCCCCGACCAGCGGTTGACAGCTGGTTCGGACGCATTGATCCGTCGGGTCTCTCTACCGAGGTCGACGCGTTCCTCACCTGCATCTTCGCAGGCCGCATATGGGCATCGCCTCGAGATCTCGCATCACTTCTCGTAGACGACCGCGTCTCCGCGCATCCAACGCACCGTGAGAGTCCACCGGGCGGTACGGCGCGTCCTCTCGCCCGTCTCACGAAACGGCAGAGCGAGGTAGCACGTCTTGTCGCGGAGGGATTCACGAATCGAGCGATTGCCGAGCGACTCGGTATCGGTTTGTACACCGTGAAAAGCCATGTATCGGCGGCGATGGCCGTGTTCAACGCTTCGAACCGGACCGAACTCGCGGTACAAATCCGCCTGGCCGTCGAAGCGGCTCCCTAGTCCTTCATCCGCCATAGTGGGAGTTTGAGGAGCGAAAACTCAGGATGCCGCCTGTAGTGGACGATAGCGGGGAACGAGCGAACGACCGACTACCGTGTGCCGTCCACCCCACCATCGGTAGCATCGCCGGACTCGAATCGAAGCGCCGCCGAGTTCATGCAATATCGCAATCCCGAAGGGAGCGGTCCGTCGGCAAAGACATGGCCGAGATGTCCCCCGCAACGACTGCACACGACCTCGGTCCGGCGCATGAAGAGGGAAGAGTCTTCGCGTTCCTCGACCGCACCCGCATCAGCGGGCTCGGAAAAACTCGGCCAACCGGTGCCGGAGTCGAATTTAGTCGTCGACAGGAACAGCCTGTTTCCGCACCCGGCGCAGAGGTACGTTCCCGATTCTTTCGTGGCATAGTACGCGCCGGTGAAGGCTCGCTCGGTAGCGCCTTTGCGGAGAACACGATACTGATCCGGAGTAAGCTGCTCGCGCCAGGCTTCTTCGCTTTGTTCGACTGGATAATTTTTCTTCTCGCTCATGATCG
>PUOG01000071.1 GCA_003552745.1 Spirochaetaceae bacterium | reverse complement strand
AGACGAAGATCGTCGTCAAGCGCAAGGGCAAGCCCGCGTCATCCTCACAGGGGCAATCAAGCGCTGTTCGAGCGCGCGCCGACCAACCTGCCACCGAGTCCTCGAAGAGCGCCGAATCGCCCAAGGTCGAATCGCGTCCGGAATCGACCGCCGACGAGCAACAAGCCGCTCAAGCTTCGGCGAAAGAGCAAACGGTCGAGTCGACGGAGCCGCATTCGGTTGAGCAAGCCGAGGCGCCCTCCCCGAGTCAGGAAACCGCTCGGAGCGAGCAGCCGGGTGAGGCGCAGGCGCCTCCCGGGGATGAAAGCGATTCAAAGGGTGCAGACGAAGGAAAACCGACTGAAACCGGCTCCGAAGAAGCCCAGACACCGGAGGCAAAGCCGAAACGCACATTCCGGCGACAGCCGGCGCGGCCTGCACCGGCCCCGTATCGTAGGGCCGGAAGTACGGGACGACACGTTTCGACATCGGAGCTCGAGTCTCGCGCCGAGCGAGCCGAGAGTCGCCCCGCCCCGAGTCCCGGGAGAAGCGGCGGACCGGGCGGTGACCGGAGGGGCCCTGGTCCCGGTGCACCACGTTCGTTCCCGCCGCGCGGAGGTAGTGCTCCCCCACCTTCTTCCGGGCCTGCTCAGCAGAAAGGTTCCCGTAAATTCTTCAAGTCGAAGAAGAAGGAAAGCGGTAAGGGCGGACGCGACCGACGCGACAGGAACCAGACACCCGAGAAGCAGTTTTACTACAACAAGAAGCGTCAACAGCAGAAGACGAATCCGGTTCCCAAAGAGATTGAGATCATGGAATCGGTCAGCGTCTCCGAGCTCGCCAAGAAGCTGAATCTGAAGGCATCCGACATAATCGGGAAACTGATGAGCATGGGTATGATGGTCACCATCAACCAGCAGATCGATGCCGAGACCGCCGAGATCGTTGCCGCGGAGTACGGTTCGTCGGTCAAAGTGGTGAGCCTCTACGACGAGACTGTGATCGAGACGGCGGAAGACTCCGAGGGCGACCTCGGATCGCGGCCTGCCATCGTTACGGTCATGGGCCACGTCGATCACGGTAAGACGAAACTCCTCGATGCGATCCGATCTGCGGATGTCGCAGGCGATGAGTTCGGCGGGATCACGCAGCATATCGGAGCGTACCAGGTCGATACCGATCACGGACGGCTTACGTTCCTCGATACGCCCGGTCACGAGGCGTTCACGCTCATGCGTGCCCGCGGTGCGAATGTTACCGACATCGTCATTCTCGTCGTGGCTGCCGACGACGGTGTCATGCCGCAGACACGTGAGGCAATAGATCACGCGCGCGATGCGAAGGTTCCTATAATCGTAGCTGTCAACAAGATCGACCTTCCGGCCGCGAATCCGGATCGAGTGAAACAGCAGCTGTCGGAGCTCGGACTCATGCCCGAGGAGTGGGGCGGTGACGCGCTCTTCTGTGAGGTTTCTGCTCTCAAGCGTGAAGGGGTCAAGGAGCTCCTGGACACCGTTGCGCTCCAATCGGAAGTCCTCGAGTTACAGGCGAATCATAACTGTGCTGCCGAAGGGAAGATCATCGAAACCAGAATCGATCCGGGCCGCGGAACGGTTTCCACAGTGCTGATTCAGCGTGGAACGCTGCGCGTCGGCGACGCGTTCGTTGCCGGTGTCTATCCGGGTCGTGTGCGTGCGATGTTCAACGATCGGGGCGAGCGTGTGAATGAAGCGACGCCGAGTATGCCCGTGGAGATTCTCGGTTTGACCGGAATCCCGGAGGCCGGCGACCCGTTCCAGGTCACCCGCGACGACAAGCACGCGCGACAGGTCGGCGACAAAAGGCAGGAGCTGCGACGGCTTGAGGATGCGCGAAACGTCAAAAAGATCACCCTCGATAATCTGTATGACACGATTCAGGAAGGAAACATACAGGAGCTGAAGGCCGTCATAAAGGGCGACGTGCACGGCTCGGTAGAAGCGTTGAAGAGCGCGCTCGAGGGCCTGACAACCGAGGAAATACGGCTTACCGCCATCCGTGCCGCCGCCGGTGCGATCAACGAAAGCGATGTCATGCTGGCCAGCGCATCGAATGCGATCATCGTCGGGTTCCACGTCCGACCGACACCGCGTGCAGCCGATCTCGCCGAGCGTGAAAAGGTAGAGATCAGGAAGTACAGCATTATCTATGACGCGGTCGATGACATACGCCAGGCGATGGAAGGAATGCTCGCACCCGAGCTGCGTGAGGAGATTGTCGGTTCCGCCGAAGTGCGTGAAGTATTCAAGGTGCCGAAACTCGGCCAGATTGCCGGCTGTTACGTCAAGAGCGGCAAAGTGACGCGAAACGCGCGAGTTCATGTCTACCGCGAGGGTGTGGAGATTCACACCGGCAAGATCAGCTCGCTCAAGCGCTTCAAAGATGATGTTCGCGAGGTCGAGAACGGCTACGAATGCGGCATCGGCATCGACCGGTATGACGATTTGCGCGTGGGCGATGAGATAGAGATCTTCGAAGTCCGAGAGATCGCGAAGAAGCTCGGTGAGGCGGTCGCATCGAAAAAGCGCGAAGAGAAAAGCGCCGATAGCGGCGACGCCTGATTGAGATACGCCTATGGACAGGATTCTCAGGGCGTCCCGGCTGATCGGTGAGATCGTCAGCTCGGCTATCGTGGGACGTGATATCAAGGACCCGCGCGTGAGCTCGCTCTGCTCGGTCGTGGACGTCGATGTATCACGCGATTTGCGATACGCAACGATTCGGATTTCGGGATATCTCGAACGTGCCGAGCTCGAAAAGTCCGTAAAGGGACTTAACGCGGCGGCGGGATTTCTCCAGTCACGGATTGCTTCGCGGGTTCACTGGAAAACGACTCCCCGATTGCGGTTCGTTGTGGATACGACGATCCGCGACGGTCAACGGGTGATTGATGCGATCGAGAGGGAGCAAGGCGATTGAGCTCCGCCGATGGCGCGATTCTTCTCGACAAGGCGAGAGGGATTTCCTCCCATAACGCGCTCGGTGCGGTTAAGAGGACCTTTCGCGGGGCGAAGGTGGGTCACAGCGGAACGCTCGATCCTTTCGCGTCGGGACTGTTGATCGTACTTGTCGGAAAACTCACGAAGCTCTCCGGCTGGATAACCGGACTGGATAAGACGTACGAAGCGGACTTTTACTTCGGCACGGAGACCGACACACTTGATCCGGAAGGGGAGGTGATCGCATCGGCTGCAATACCTTCCTTCGACGAGATCGAGCGCTCGCTGGGCGGTTTTCGAGGAACGATTCAACAAACGGTACCGGCCTATTCGGCAGTGCATGTCGACGGCGAGCGCGCGTATCGCCGTGCGCGTGCCGGTGAACAGGTCTCATTACCGGAACGTACGGTTCACATTCGAGACATCACAATTCTCGATTGGGCCCCTCCGAAGCTCTCCGTACGCATTCAGGCGTCCTCAGGCACGTACATTCGGGCGATCGCCCGTGATATGGGGAAGAAGTGCAATTCCGTCGCCTACGTTGCCATGCTTCGCAGAACCGCGGTGGGTCCATTCAGCGTCGAACAGGCGGTTTCGGGAGATGGTCCTCCCGGCATTCACGATCTGTTGTCGGCGTACGATTTTCTGTCACAGCTTCCTTCCTTTTCTCGCGCTATTGCCGGTCCGGATACCGCGAAAGTAATCCGGAACGGAGGCGTGTTGCCGCGGACAAGCCTTCGCTTCGAGGAGGGTTTTGACCCGGCCGACGGGGAGCCGGTCGCACTGTTCGACGGAGAGCGACGGCTTCTCGCGGTTGGATCGTTCGAGTCGGGCAGGTTCCGATATCGATTCGTCTGCGGTTGACACATCTGTACCTCTCATCGATAATTGTGCGACAAAACGCATCGGAGTCGGTGATCGGTTTTTCATGGACGCGCTTGTACACATGCCGTTGGAATCTCAGGCGGACGCTTTCGAGTATCGAGTCGAGGTTCAGTGAGCCCCGCGGATAGCCGAAAGCGTCTGTATATCCAGTGCTGTCGTGCCGGCGCGTTCTCCCGATCGACCGTATTCACTATGCCAAGCAGCAACGTAAGGAGTAACAGGAAGCATGCCTCTGACTAAGGAAGAAACGAACGAGATCGTGGAGCAGTTCGGCCAGGGGCCGAACGACACCGGGAATACCGAGGTGCAGATTGCTCTGCTGACCCGGCGGATCGAGCAGCTCACCGAGCATTTCAAAAGCCATAAGCACGATCACAATTCGCGACGAGGATTGCTGCAGCTCGTCGGACGCCGTAGACGTCTGCTACGTTACCTCAGTGATAACGATCTCGACCGCTATCGCGCCCTCCTCGGACGGCTCGGGTTGCGGAAGTAGGTCCAACCCCCGATATTCATGTTCGAGTTCGTGTGGTATTCACTGATGATCCTCGAACGTTTGACAGCACAAGGAAGAGACTCATGGAACAGGTTAAGGTTCAGGTCGGCGCTCAAGAGTTGACTCTGGAAACCGGCCGACTGGCAAAGCAGGCAAACGGCTCGGTATTCGCGAAGTATGGCGGCAGCGCGGTGATCGCTACGGTCTGCTGCTCGAGCAAGGAGCTCGACGTCGACTTTCTACCGCTTTCGGTGGACTATAACGAAAAGTACTACGCTGCCGGTAAGATTCCGGGCGGCTTCATTAAGCGCGAAGGACGACCGAAAGATCGCGAGATCCTTGTTTCGCGGCTTATCGATCGTCCGATGCGCCCGCTGTTTAACAAGAAGTTCAAACGTGACATCCAGATTGTGCCGACGACAATCTCCGCCGATCAGGAGAATCCTCCGGACGTCATCGGAATGGTTGCGGCTTCGGCTGCAGTTACCGTCAGCGATATTCCGTTCGGCGGGCCCACCGGTGCAGTTCGAGTATCGCTTGTGGACGGCGAGTATGTAATTAACCCTACTTTCGAACAGCTCAACCGAGGGACGCTCGATATCATCGTGGCCGGTACCGAAGAGGGCATTACGATGGTGGAAGGCGGTGCTGACCAGGCCTCGGAGGAGGCTCTCGCTGATGCGATCGACGCGGCACGAGAACCGATCGCCGCTCTCTGCCGCGCGCAGATTGAACTGCGGGAAAGGGCGGGCAAAGCGAAGTTGCCGGTGCCTGAAGATCCGCCGGAGTTTGAGCTCGCTTCGGAGCTGCGTGAGTTCGCTCGGCCGAAACTCGAAGAAGCGTGTTTCGTTAAGGGAAAGATGGAGCGGCGAAAGGCGATAGACCGGGTGATAGAGCAGGCGAACGAGGAGTTTGCCGACCGCATTCCCGAAGGCGAGGAGAAGCGGTTCAATGCCGTTCTCGACGACCTCGAAAAGGAGATCCTTCGGGAGTCCGTCCTCAAACGGAAGATTCGCACCGACGGGCGCGGGCCGGAAGACATCAGGAATATCACGTGTGAGATCGGAGTGCTTCCGCGTGCACACGGCTCGGCGCTTTTCACCCGGGGAGAAACGCAGGCATTGGCCGTCTCCACACTCGGAACCGTCCAGGACGAGCAGATATTCGATGACATCGAGGGCGATCGGCGAGAGCACTTTATGCTGCATTACAACTTTCCACCGTTTTCGGTGGGGGAGACCGGACGTCTCGGTACCGGGCGGCGCGAGGTTGGCCACGGTCATCTCGCACAGCGAGCCGTTCAGGCGGTTCTTCCGGATAAGAGCAGCTTCCCATACACGATCCGGATCGTATCGGAGATTCTCGAGTCGAACGGCTCGAGCTCCATGGCGACGGTGTGCGGCAGCTCGCTCAGCCTCATGGATGCCGGAATCAAGATCGACAAACCCGTTGCCGGAATTGCCATGGGGCTCGTCCACGATAGCGAGACGGACGTTGTAATCAGCGATATCACCGGTGAAGAAGATGCTCTCGGTGATATGGATTTCAAGGTAGCCGGGACGGAGGACGGAATAACCGCCTTCCAGATGGATATCAAGATCTCCAACGTCGATCCGCAGGTTATGAGGCAAGCCCTCGAACAGGCGCGTCGAGGACGATTGCATATTCTCAACGTCATGTCAGAGACCATCGATGCGCCAAGAGGTAATCTGAGCGAGTTCGCTCCGAGAATACTGAGTTTTACCGTCGATCAGGAGAAGATAGGGCTTCTCATTGGGCCGAGCGGCAAGACGATCAAATCGATTTCCGAGAAGCACGATGTTACGACGAACATCGACAATGACGGTACGGTAACGATCTATTCCCAGGACAAAGCCGGCGCGGAAGCGGCAAAAGCTGCGTTTATGTCGTTACTCGAGGAGCCCGAAGTCGGAAAGACGTACGACGGAGTTGTGCGACGAATCGTCGACTTCGGCGCCTTCATCGAGTTCCTTCCGGGGCGCGAAGGGCTGTGCCATATCTCGAAGATGGCCGACCATCGCGTAGAGTCGGTAGAGGACGTGCTGCAGCTCGGGCAAGAGGTTCCCGTTAAGATCATGGAGATCGACAAGATGGGGCGTTTCAACCTCAAGCTCATTTACGAAGAAGAGAACCGGGACAAGGTGGCGCCGCGAGGGGACGCGGCTTCAGACGAGCGAAGGTCCCGAGAGAAGCATCGTGAGCCGCGCGATGGGGGTGGCTCGGGCGGACGTCGTGGCGGTCGGAATCGCCGCTGAGTTGGAGGCGGTTTTCTACGTCAACTCGGGCGACGATCGGAATCGCGCTGCCCGCGACGATCAGAATCGCGCTGCCCGCGACGATCGGAATCGCGCTGCTCGCGACGATCAGAATCGCGCTGCGTTCGCGCCGAAGAGCGGTTAAGCTGTTCCCACCGGTCTTCGAGATGAAGGCCGGTGGGAAGCGGCATGTCGCATAACCACAACCGCCGGGGTCAACGATGGTTTTTCGAAGGCGGCGGATCGAATGGTACGTGGCGGGCGAACTCTTTTTCTCGTTTGTCGTCGCGTTCCTCTTCTTTTTCTGCATTTTTCTCATAAACCAGCTTCTGCTGCTTGCGGAGGATATTCTCGAGAAGCAGGTGCCCGTGATAGACGTGCTCGAATTGCTGTGGTATTCGCTACCGAGTATCGTCGCGCTTGCGGTGCCGT
>PUOG01000070.1 GCA_003552745.1 Spirochaetaceae bacterium | reverse complement strand
CCTCGTCAATGTCGCCGATGTCTATGCCGAGCTCCAGGGTCGATGTCGCCACGATCGCCGCAAGCCTGCCCTCGGCCATGCGCCGCTCCACGGCGAGCCGCACCTCCCGACTCAGGCTGCCGTGGTGCGCGTAGACGAGCTCGCCGTCACTCTCACCGAGGCGCCCGGCGAGATCGGCCCGCACCTGGGCGCGTTCGTTCAGCACCGCTGCGAGCTTTTCCGCCCCGCGCCGTCCGGCGACGAACAGGAGCGTCGTTCGCGAGCGGGCGATGATCGACAGAATCTCATCGGCGAGCTCGGCGTAGCGGTCGCCGCCGGCTCCTTCCGCACCGCCGGGTTCCTGTCCCGGTATGCGCTCTCCGGTCGACTCGTACCCACCGGCTCCTTCGTGGTCGCGTGGCTGCGAGATGCGCCGGGCATAGTCCACCCGCAATGCGAGCCGCCGGCGATCGTCTCCGACGACGACGCGCACCGGGCGCGGCTCGTAGCGGGCGGGCCCCCGATCGTGCGGTGATGCAGCGTCGGCCGGCGATTGCCCATCTCCGGACGATCCACCGGCACGAGTCGTGTCGCCACCACCTGGTCCAGTCGGCCCCACCAGCCGCCGCCCGCCGACAAACGCCGCGATCCCCTCGGCCGGGTGCACCGTCGCCGACATCGCGATGCGTTGGAACTCGCCCGCCGACGACACCGAGGCCTCCATCGCCTCCCCCGCCTGCCGGCCATTGTACTCGACGAGCCGCTCGACAGCGCTCATGAGATGGATTCCACGCCGCATCGCCCCGAGCCCGCCGCGCGACCCGGCCACCGCATGGATTTCGTCGAGGATGACGGTCGAAACGCCGGCGAGCGACTGGCGTGAGTGCTCGGAGAGCAGCATGAGATTCAGGCTCTCCGGCGTAGTGATCAGGATCTCCGGCGGTCGGCTCACCAGCCGCCGCCGCTCGGCGGCGCTCGTATCGCCCGTTCGCACTCCGACCCGGATCCCACCGGCAGCAGGCTCGAGCTCGGCGATTCCCGAAAGCGGCGAGCGCAGGTTCCGCTCGATGTCGTATCCCAACGCCTTCAGCGGTGTGACGTACAGCACCCCGGTTCTGCCGAACGGCAGTCGCGACGAGAGAAAAGAGTCGATCGCCCAGAGGAACGCCGCAAGCGTCTTACCGCTCCCGGTAGGCGCGCAGAGCACGACATGCTCACCGGCGGAGATCGCACTCCACGCCTTCAGCTGGATGTCGGTGGGAGATTGATAGGTTGATGTAAACCAGCGCGCGACCGGTTCGCCGAAGCCCAAACCGGTCAGATCGTCGCGACTCACACGGTCGGTGGGGCTCATCCCACCATCGATAGTACCAGATCGGGAGCCGTGCCCGCCACGCGGCGGCGAACTACTATCAGCCCTGCTCCGGCAACCGCAGCCACCCGGTGGGAACACGCCAGTGCCCGCCGGAGCGTATCAGGTCGACCGCCGCTCTTTCGAGGCTCGTGGCCGGCTCCACCGCATCGGGGTCGACACGCGGCGTCTGGAAGATGAACCGGAACACGTCGCGGTCGCCGTCGGAGTAGGCGGGGTCACGACCCCCCGGCCCCCCTTGCGTCGCCCGGCCGGGCTCGCGCGTGCCTTCCGGATCGACAAGCGCGAACATCTTCTGGAATCGGACAATGTTGCTCTCGGGGCGAAGGTACTCGGCAAGCCGCGGATCGAGCAGCCAGGAGGTGCATATCGCAACCGGGTAATCGACGCCGAACACATCGGCGAAGAAGCCGCGCGCGGCGCGAAGCGAGTCGTCAACCGCGTCCATATCGAGTGGTCCGCCTTCGGGAATGTGGATGGTCACCGCGCTCGCACCCGGCTTCAGCTCCTGCGGGAGCCCGGTCGCCTCTTCGTCGGTATACCAGACAACCGACCCGTGCGTGGCGAGCTTCAACGACTCGTACTGGAGTCGCCCCAGTTCGTAGAGATAGCCGCGAAACTGCAGGGCAATGAAGAAGGCGACCTCCAGTCCGATGCGACCGAACATCACTCGATTCTTCTCCATGTGCCGGCCGATGTCGCGCAGCGTCGCATCCGGCACCTCGCGCGGGACGCCGCGTTCGTCGTGCCAGGCGCGCAGCTCGGGAACTGCCGAGAGGAACGCGAAGACCGGGGCGCAACGCAATCGGTCGTCGTCGATGTCGGCGAGGCCGGGCCACCGAAAGCCGGCGTCACGCCCGAGATCTCGCGAAATCACACCGCGAAGGCGTTCGAGCACCCATCGCTGCGCATCGCTCCAATGCCGGTCCGGCCACAACCCGGTGAGCTCTGCCGCATCGCGCTCTTCGAGCATAACCAGATCGAAAAGTCGCGACGCCTCCGGCCCGCCGCGCTCCGGAAGCTCACACGGTACCGGATCGACCGTCGACAGCTCCTCGATCCACTGGCGGTACGAGTCCGAAAGGCCGAGCGCACCGATTACGTCATCCGTTGTCCTATCCACACACCACCTCGCTTGCGGTTCTCGTCGCGGCAATCTTCGATCGGGAACCGGAGCCGTGTAAAGCGTCTATCGGCGTGCCGCGCGACGTTCGAGCGGCGACAAGAAGCCCGACACGTTGTAAAATGCCAGCGATGAAACGCAAGTTGGGAAGAAGCGGAATAGATGTGAGCGCGCTCGGCATGGGATGCTGGGCGATCGGCGGAACGTTCTGGCGGGATACAACTCCGGTCGGATGGGGCGAGGTTGATGATGATGAGTCGGTCGCGACAATCGATGAGGCGATCGAACGCGGCATTACCTTCTTCGATACCGCCGATGTATACGGAGCCGGTCACTCGGAACGGGTGCTCGCCCGCGCGCTCGCCGGAAAGCGCCACGAAGTGGTCGTCGCCACGAAGTTCGGCAATGTGTTCGACGAGGACTCGAAGGTCATTACCGGATCGGACGCCGCTCCGGAGTACGTCCGTCGCGCGTGTGACGCCTCGCTTCGTCGCCTGCACACCGATTACATCGACCTCTACCAGCTTCACATCGGCGATCTTCCGCTCGAGCGGGTCGACGATCTGCTCGAGACACTCGAGCGACTGGTCGAGCTGGGCAAAGTCCGAACGTACGGCTGGAGCACCGACGATCCGGATCGCGCTCGGGCGTTCGCACGCGGTGAGCACTGCACGGCGGTTCAGGCGAATGTGAACGTGCTGCAGGATGCGCCCGACGTGCTCGCGACCGCCGAAGAGCTCAATCTCGCCTGCCTCAACCGCGGTCCACTCGCAATGGGGCTGCTCACCGGGAAGTTCACGAGCGATACGGTACTTCCGGAAAACGACGTCCGTGGACCGAACGCACCGGAGTGGATGTCGCTGTTCAAGGACGGCAAACCGCTTCCGGAGCTGCTCGAACGCCTCGAAGCGATTCGCGAGGTTCTCAGCAGCGGCGGCCGCACACTTGCCCAGGGGGCGATTGGTTGGCTGTGGGCGAGGAGCGGACAAACGATTCCGATCCCAGGATGCCGTACGGTCGCGCAGGCGAGAGAGAATGCCGGAGCACTCGAGCACGGGCCTCTTTCGGAGTCACAGCTCGAGGAGATCGAGCGCCTGCTCGGACGCGGTTAGTCAGGAGCTTCCGGCGCCGGCCGGAGCACGTTCTGCCGCCGGGGCGTGTTATGCCGCCGGCGCATGTTATAATGGCGGCTGTGTACCGGGTAGCGACGATAGCTATCGCCGTACTTCTCATCGCAGCGGCCGAGGCGACCGCGAACGGCGGCGCCTCGATCGGCTCGTCGGTCGAGGGGCGCGCGATCGAAGCACACACCGTCGGTGAGGGCTCTACCGTTATCGCGGTGATCGGAGGGATCCATACCGGGCCGGAAGAGGAGTCGGTGCATATCGTCGAGGAGCTGCTCTCTCACTTCCGCGAGAATGAAGCCGAGATTCCGGAGGCGATATCGCTGGTATTCGTGCCGAACGCTAATCCGGACGGTTACGCCTACGGCACACGCGTGAACGCACGAGGCGTCGATCTGAACCGCAACTGGCCGACCGAAGACTGGCAGCCGGAGGCCGTCCACGGTGACCGGGTCGTCGACGCCGGAAGCCGGCCGCTCTCCGAACCGGAGACGGCGGCGCTCTACGAGTATCTTCTCGACCTTCGCCCACTCTACGTTATCAGCTACCACGCCTACGCCGGTCTCATTGAGAACAACGGAGCGAGTGTGTCCGAAAGCTTGTCGGAGGCGTACGCGCGGGCAACCGAACTCGAGCACATCGACGAGTGGCCGTACTACCCGATCACCGGCGAGTTCATCGTCGCGATGGCCGAAGCCGGCATCGCGGCGGCCGACGTCGAACTCGAGCGCGACGACCCGCGCGCCTTCGAGCGCCACCTCGCCGGGCTCCACGCGGTTATCGAACGGGCGGCCGAGCGATATGCGACCCGGTAACCCGCCCGGCGAGTCAGCTCCAGAGGTGAAGGATCGCGGTCATGATCACGATTGACACGAGAGGATAGCCGGCATCGATCAACCACACGCGGACATCGCCGCCGAACATCGCATTAGCGAACTGCGGGGCCGCGGTAAACGCGACGCCGACGATCAGCCCGAACACGATCGCCGCTCCGAGTGATGCCGGCGCGGCAACCGAGAGCACGACCGCGAGACCGGTCGCGAGTGCGAGACCGGAGAGGAACGAACCGAGGAACATAACCGGCGACGGACCGTCGGCATTAGCATCATCCATATCGATGCCTTTCAACTGTGCCCACTTTCGCGCGAAGAGCAGCGGCGAGTACCAGAGCGCCCCGAGCGCGAAGTGCACGAGCGCGGAAACAAGAACGGCAAGGATATTCAGGTCGATGTCCACTGTTCAGCCTCCCTTTCGAGTGCGTATCCACGCTCTGTAGCACATCCGACCGGCGGCGTCCACCGATGTCTGAGTGCACACCGAACCGCTTCAATCGCTTTGACTGCCACCTGCCGGAAGTGGAGAATGGCGTCGGAGAGTAAAGATGGAATACAGACGATTGGGCACCAGCGGACTCAAAGTATCGGAGATTTGCCTGGGAACGATGACCTTCGGACAGGCCACCGACGAGGCGGAAACAAAGCGGATCGTAGACATGGCCCTCGACCGGGGAGTGAACTTCTTCGACACGGCGAATACGTACGCCGGCGGTCGCTCGGAGGAATTTCTCGGCAATGCGCTGTCGGGCAGACGTCGCGATGCGGTGATCGCCACTAAGTTCTTCAATCCAGTCGGTGACAATCCGAACGATTCGGGCGGGTCGCGTTACCATTTGATGAACGCCGTTGAGGACAGTCTCCGCCGCCTCGGCACCGAACACATCGATATCTATTATGTGCACCATCTCGATGTCGAGACACCGGTCGAGGAGACGTTGCGAGCCCTCGATGATCTGGTCCGCCAGGGTAAGGTACGCTACATCGCGTGCAGTAACTTCCCCGCGTGGCGCCTGGCCGACGGATGGTGGACCAGCGTCCATCACGATCTCGAGCGATTCGTGTGCTATCAGGCCGAGTACAGCCTCGTCGTCCGCGACATCGAAGAGGAGCTCGTTCCGCTGTGTGTCGATAAGGGAATCGGCATCGTGGCGTGGGGCCCGCTCGCCGGAGGATTCCTGACCGGCAAGTACAAACCCGGGGAGCGCCGTGTGGAGGGTACGCGGTCGAGCGAAGGATTCGCGTGGCAGGAGGGACACTTCGCCGCGAATGCCGACGACACGCTTTCGACCCTGCTGTCGGTCTCGTCACAGATGGACTGCTCCCCCGCCCAGGTGGCGTTGCGCTGGATAGCCGACCGTCCCGGCGTCACCTCGGCGCTCGTAGGGGCCCGCACCGCCGATCAATTCGCCAACAGTCTCGGAGCGGTTTCGATCGATCTGCCGGCGGAGGCATCCGCACAGCTCGAGGAGGTATCACGACTTCCGGAACGCTATCCGAAGTCGTTCGAGAAACACATGCCCGACCGGCGCGCGAGCGCAGTCCGCTGAATGCATCCCACGAACAGCTTCACCCGGTCGCTGCCTCCCGTTCTCATCCTGATGACCATGGTCTTCTTTATGGTCATGCCGCGGTTCCTGCTCTCACCGCTGCTTCTTCGTATCGGAGAGAGCTTCGCGGTCGATTACGGGACGGCGTCGACGCTCTTTCTTTCGGCCTCCTTCGGCTTCGTCGCCGGGCTCCTGACCTCGGGGTTCGTCGCGAAGCGCTTCACCCACCGGTGGACGATCGTGTTCGCCATCGGTGCCACCGGCGTTACGCTCATCGCGATCACGGCGGTAGCGAACCTCTGGGCATTTCATGTGCTCCTGATCGTCTGCAGTTGGGCGACCGGCCTCTATCCGGGCTCCGGAGTATCGTCGGTGGCATCGGCCGTATCGGACCGCCACCGGGGAAAGGCGCTTGCGCTCCACGAATCGGGACCGAACCTCGCGTTTATCGTAGCTCCAATTATCTCGGCGTTTTTCGCACCGTTCATCGGCTGGACCGGCGTGTTCGCGGTCGTAGGCGCCTGTGCGATCGGCTGTGCTCTCCTCTTTGCGCGCTTCGGAACCGCCTCGACGGATCCGGCGAGATCGATCAGTTTCTCCGATGCACGTCTGCTCGCATCGAATAAGTCGTTCTGGGTCATCGTGGTTCTGTTGATGGTGGCCGCCGTCGGAGCGATCGGCATCTATTCGGTACTGCCGACATTTCTCATGACCGAACACGAATACAGCGAGCGATTCGTGAACAACTTCGTAGGGGTATCGCGAATCGCGGGATTCGTCGCGATCTTCGCCGCCGGGGTGTTCACCGACCGTTTCGGCTTCAGTGCCGTTGCCGCCGCGATAATTGCGGTCACCGGGGTGCTCACGTTGCTGATAGGGGTCACATCCGGAACGGCACTCCTGGTCGCCGTCTTTCTGCAACCTGTGCTGGTACAGTCGTTCTTTCCGGTCGGTATCAACGGACTGACGATCGTAGTTCCTCCCGAGCTTCGCAATGTCGCGGTCTCTCTCGCGATTCCGCTCGCGAACGTGGTGGGCACCGGTCTCGCTCCGCGCGCCCTCGGTGCGGCCGG
>PUOG01000284.1 GCA_003552745.1 Spirochaetaceae bacterium | reverse complement strand
GCGTATCTCGGGGCGGGGGCGACTCTCGTGATACTCGCCGGTGGAACGCTCTTCTACACACTCGCCGAGACTGGTCGCCGGCACGGCCACCCGGTTTTTCTCATCGGACGTCTGACCGTCCTCTCCACGCGGGATCGCGATCGGGGACATTTTGTCCTCGGACCTGTGACGCTCGGTCTCGGAGCAATGGTTACGCTGTTCCTGTACCCCGCGCCGGTTGCGGCGATCGCTATCTATGCGCTGGCTTTCGGCGACGGACTGGCGAGTCTCGTCGGAAAGGTAGCCGGTCGCCGCACCCTGTTCGGGACACCGAAAACCGTCGAGGGCAGCCTCACCTGTTTCGCCGCCGTTTTTGCTGCGTCAGCTCAGTTCGTGTCACGACCCGAGCAGGCGTTCCTCATCGCGCTCGGCGCGACGGTTATAGAGGCGCTGCCCTCCGACGACTTCGACAACCTCCTTCTACCCATCGGTACGGGTGTGATCGCCAGTGTCGTGCTTCTCATATAACCGGCCGGGCCGCCGAGGCCGCTCACGACGCGGGCACCCCCACGTCAACGTTCAACTCCACAGATACACCGAATAGCGGCTGCGGATAACCGCGATTACACCGAACAGCAGGAACGCGGACGCAGCGATCTGCGCCGGAATACTCGAGAGAAAGAGTGACATTTCGCGTCCGAGCACGAGTGCCGCGATAGCGATCGGGAACACCGCACCGTTCGATTCTTCGCCGGAGACGGCGCTTCGGATGTAGTTCGCTATCGACAGCAGTCCGAGGAACCCACTGACATATTGCAGATTCACCGTATCCTGAAAGCGGTGAACGAGCGCGGAGGACATCGCCGCAGCGTCGAGCGGAGCAGCGTACGCGAGCGCGAGTGCCGAGATCACGATTATGCCGCTCACCGACCACAGGCGAGGGCTTGTCGCCCCGACCGCATAACAGCTGGCGGCGAACAGCGACACCACCCCCGCAAAATGGAAGAAGAGCACCATGCGCGTAAGGGCGAGCGAGTAAAACTGTCCAAGACCGAACCCGATGACCGGAACCTGTAGCACCCGAATAATCGTGAATCCGTACATCGCGAGCGCTGCGGCAAGAAAGAAGAGGCTCGGGCTGATACTCTTGCGAAAGAAGTGCCGCAGAAGCAGCGTGCCCACAACCCCGATAACCGCACCGAGCGCAGACCCGACGAGTACCGCCGGGTGATCAAGGCTTGTCGCAGTAACCTCGATACCGTACAAATTCGGATTTGCCGGCGCCGGGAGTCCGGGCGGGCGAAATAGCAGCGGAACCATCGTCAAGCCGATTACAACGCTGCTCGCGAGCAACAGGAGCGAGAGAGTAAGCAGCATCCGGTTCCGCGCTCGAAGCGTCATGCGTCTCAGAGTATCGTAAAGCGCGCGTGAGAAAAAGCTTCAGTCGGCGTCGTTCGCGAACGATACTTAAGAAAGGGAGGATGCTACTGGATGGTACGCAGGCTTTCACTCATTGCCGTGTTCGCGCTCTGCGCACCGATTCTCTTCGCAGGCGACGTCGCAACCTTCGCGAATCTCGGTTTCTCCGGCGACGGTCGGATCTTCATGTTCGGGCAGTACGGTGTGAACCGGGAAACGAGCGCACCGTACGCGGAGATCTACACGGTCGACGTACCGGCGAACGATTTCGTCTCTAACGGGGTATTTCGCCTGCAGGCCGACCGTCGGGTAAGCGCGGGACAGGATGGAAGTGCTGCCCTCTACGCCGTTCTTCGAAGAGCATCATCGATTATCTCTACCCATTCGATCGACCATCTCCGTCAGGGACGCGTCGTATATGCGTTAATCAACGACGACGAACCGGAACCGCGCATCAGCTTTCGTGACTTCGAAACCGGATATCGCTACACCGCGGAGCTATCCCAACAGCGCGAGGGCGAAGGAACCGACGTAAAAGCCCGATTCCACATCGATCTCGAGCGAGTCGATCCCGATGGAGCATCACGCACGTATACCATAGGACTGCCCGATTTCTATCGTGAGGGCGTCTCGCGCTATTCGATACGACAGGCAATCCTCTCGCCCGACGAACAGGCGATCGTCTTCGTCGTCGAGATGGAGCGCCCGACGCGCACCGGAACCTCGATTCGCTACATGGTCGAAACGGTGCACTTCGGCTGATCAACACGAAACGCGAAACCTCGCTTTGATTGACACCCGACATAAGCGCCCCGTAAAATTGCCGGAATCATGGCAGAAAGCATCACCCCCCGCTCGCAGGACTACTCGGAATGGTACGTCGACATTGTGCTGAAGGCACAGCTTGCCGACTACAGCCCGGTGAAGGGCACCATGGTCATCCGACCTCGCGGCTACGCGCTGTGGGAGCGCATGCAGTCGGCGCTCGACGCGATGTTCAAGGAGACCGGTCACCAGAACGCCTACTTTCCGCTGCTCATTCCGGAGAGCTTTCTGCAGAAAGAGGCCGAACATGTCGAAGGGTTTGCCCCCGAATGCGCGGTCGTCACCCACGGCGGCGGAGAGAAACTCGATGAACCACTGGTAATCCGACCGACGAGCGAGACGATTATCTGGAGCATGTATAAGAAGTGGATCCAGAGCTATCGCGATCTGCCGCTTCTGATTAACCAATGGGCGAACGTCCTTCGCTGGGAGAAGCGTACCCGCCTCTTCCTGCGCACGACCGAGTTCCTCTGGCAGGAGGGACATACAGCCCACGCTACCGCCGAGGAGGCGCGGGAGGAGACGCTTCGCATGCTCGAGGTATACCGCCGCTTCGTCGAGGAGTATATGGCGATTCCGGTACTCACCGGCGCCAAAAGCGAGAGTGAGAAGTTCGCCGGCGCGATCAACACGTACGCTATAGAAGCGATGATGCAGGACCGCAGGGCTCTCCAGGCCGGTACGAGCCATTTCCTCGGCCAGAACTTCGCAAAAGCGTTCGACGTCACGTTTCAGTCCGCCGGCGGACAGCTCGAACACGTCTGGGCGACAAGCTGGGGCGTCAGCACGCGGCTGATCGGCGCGCTCATTATGGCTCACTCCGACGACAACGGCCTCGTCGTACCGCCCAAGCTCGCGCCGACGCAGACGGTGATCGTTCCGATCTACAAGAACGACAACAAGGCCGAGGTACTCGAATACGCCGCCCGGATTCGCGCGGAGCTACCCGACACGATCCGATGCGTACTCGATGATGACGAAAACAACTCGCCGGGATGGAAGTTCGCCGAGTGGGAGATGGTCGGCGTCCCCGTGCGAATCGAGATCGGTCCACGCGACATGGAGAAGGGGCAGGCGGTGCTCGTTCGGCGCGATACCGGCGAGAAGACAGCCGTCGCAGCGCGTGAGGTCGCAAGCCGCGTCACCACACTTCTCGACGAGATCCAGGTGTCGCTGTTCGCACGCGCGAAGGCGTTCCGCGATGAGAATACGCACGAGATCGACGACTACGAGCAGATGAAAACGGTGCTCAACGGCGACGGCGGTTTCGTGATCGCTCCGTGGGACGGCGACCCGGCAAGCGAAGCCAAGGTCAAAGAAGATACCAGAGCCACGATTCGCGTCCTGCCGTTCGGCAACGAGGAACGCGCGGGCGGAAAGCGCTGTATCGTGTCGGGGAATCCCGCGAAGCATATCGCGGTCTTCTCGAGGGCGTATTAGACGGCGCACCGGGCAAACGGTGCGGTACAGTGTTATACTTCATCGGGTGAGATTTCGAAGCATTACTCTGTCAGTGTGCGTACTCGTACTGGTGGTCGCCGGTGAGGCATCCGCCGAGCAGGCGTTGAATCTGCGCGGTGGGCTCATCTGGATCGGCAATGCGTACCGTGAAGAGTACACCGGCAGATACATCGAGGGCAGTGACGTTAGCCCTCTTCTTACATTTCTCGGTGCGGCGTACGACATTCCACTTGGGAGTCCGTTTCGGCTCTCACCCGGCATCGACATCTGGTACAAGGATTACGCTTTTACCGAAGGGCGTGCGGTCCCGACGCAGATCGAGACCGGACCCGCGGTCGGCCAGATCGCCGGCACCTTCGGCCTGGTTGTCTCGATGCCGATCGAGGCACGATTCGCGCTCGGAGGCGGTTTCTCGCTGCACGGCGGAATCGGCCCGGCAGTGCTCTTGCGCGTCCCGATCTTTCCGATAGAAGGCTCTGAGACCGATCAGCTTGTGGAGTACTTCTACGGCGAAGGACGCTTCTTCTATCCCGAACTTCGTGCCGGCGGCGAGTACGAGGTGTCCGACCGCATCAGCGTGCGCGCGGAATTGCGCGGCTTCGCACCGTTCGGCCGACTTCTCTCCGGCGACGACGGGCTACCGTGGTGGGACCAGCTCATGACCTCCGGCCAGGTTGGGCTGCGCCTGAGATTCTGACCGCTCGTGACCACCGCGCCATGTCCGATTACACGAAATCGGAAACGTCCGGCAACGTCCGCTGTCGCTCGCCGGCCGCGACGATTCTCACGGTTGCTCCTGCGGTCATGACATCGACGTAAGCGGCGATGGCGAGCAGTATGGGGGCCGCCGGGTTCAGTATGAGATACGCCTCTTCGAGCCCTTGTGCGTAGCCGCCCGAAATCATCCCGAGCAGTACGAGAACACCTGATCCGGGAACGGCCACGAGGCCGAAAGACAGGATCAACGACATACCGGCGACCCACAGCACCTGGCCCAATCCGACTTCCAGTCCCGAGTAGGAGTTGAGTACGACGATGAAACTCATCGAGGCGACCATCGCGCTGCCGGCGCGTGCGAAGAGCAATGAGAACGGAACGATGGCACCACCTACCTGCCGCTTCACACCGAGATTCTCGCGCGCGAGATAGGCGAGCGTCCCGCCGGCGAAATAGAGATGCCCGGATATCAACGCAGCGAGCGCCGGTGGAATCATGCCGAGAAGCCACGGCGCGGGATTCCATCGTCCGCCGAAGAAATAGACGAACAACGGGTAGATCCCGAGTGTGAGCACGGCCGCGGAGACCGAGGTAACGAGAATAATGGGAACGAAGAAGCTCTGGTCTCCGAGCATGCGTATGCTCAGCACCGTGTTGGTAGCAACCGCGATCAGCACGATTCCCAATACTTGCACGAGGAGCGCGTTCATCGTATAGATGACCCGGCTCAGACCGTCGATAATGTCCTCCAGAAGCGATGCGTATCGATTGTCGGTAGCGATCGTCGCTCCCAGGAAAGCGGCGAAGACTACCACACCGATCAGCTGAGAGGTCTGAAACGAGAATACCGATAGCGCGTTTTCGGGAACCGCCATGCTGAGAACCTCCAGCACGGAGGGCGCCGAAGGAATCGGTGGTTCTTCCAGGATGATCGGAAGCGGCGCCGGCCCCACGAAAATCACCGAGAAAAGCCCCAGAACGACCGCAATTACCGCGGCAACGATGAGACAGAGCGCTGCTTTTCCGTACGTTGCGAGCGATCGCTGGTTCTCCTTCAAATCGTGCACCGCGATCGCCGTTCCGAGAAATGCAACAGGGACGAGCATGTATCGCCCTAAGTCGAGCGCGAACGCCGCCAATTGCTCCCACAGCGCCGATCCAGCCTCTACATCATCGGTCAGAAGCCCCCAGGTCACCCCAATCGCTATTCCGAGGACGAATCGGATCCAGATCTTCATTTGATGCTCTCCCTCCAGCTACACTAATGGCGAAACAGCGAACGCAAACCGGTTCGCTCTCCGAATCGTTGGAGTCTCCCGCGGGCGCGCGAAGTATGTCCGGTGCGCTCCCGGTACACGAAATCGACAAGCGCGTCTATATCTCGCTCGTCGGCGGAAACGACGAAGCCGAATACCGGTGGACCGCTCTCCCGATACTGCTCGAGTACCGACGCATAGAAGCCTCCGATCGCCCCGGACGCAAGCGACTGCATCGGCACCGCTCCTCCACCGTCCGGTTCAACGAGTACCAGCGTGAGTCCGCGGTCGGAGGAATCGGGTAGCTGTTGTAGCAGCTCTCGTGTGAGAAACACGATCGAACGGACCTCTTCGTCGATATATCGCTCGATTTCAGAGAACGGTAACGCGGCAATCGATGCAGCGCTCGCTGCGGGCGCCGCTACCACCGTGGCCCGATCGATCGAACCGAAGCGATTGCGAACGGTGGAAAGAAGCGAGCGCGCAGAAAGCGGCGATCGCAGCCCCCACGGCAGATAGACGGCGCCGGATTCCTCGCCGTGCTCGGGGTGGGTCTCGCCGCGCCCGCCGGATTCCTCGCCGCGCCCGGGGTGGGCCTCGCCGCGCCCCGGCGCGATCGTCCGATCCGGTTCCGCGCATACACACCGCTCGCCGGCGGCGATCGACCTTCGTATGAGTGCGTCCATCAACGGCCCTCGCGCACCGGCGAAAAGGGCGGTACTCGACATTGGGCGCCATCGTATCCACCCGCCCGCACGCGGTCAACAAAGTGCATGTTTCTGCATCAGACCATTGACCGGAAGTCACCGCATTGTTACCCTTCTTTATTGAACGGTCATTCAACTAAAAGCGGCGCGGAGTAATGCATCAATGTCACGACCACTGGATGCCGCAAAACGGCGAAGAATTCTTGAAGCAGCCTACCATGCATTCGGCACCGTTGGGTTCGAGCGAGCTACGCTGAAGGATATCGCTCAACGAGCCGATCTTGCCCCGGGTACGATCTATACGTACTTTTCCGACAAGCGCGATCTCTTCCGCCGCGCGGTGCTCGATACCTGGGAGGAGTTTCACGCCTCTATCGAGGAAATAGCTCGATCCGCTCGCAACTACGAGGAAAAACTCGCCGCGCTCGAGGAAGTCGGCCTTGAGCTGCTGAAGCGGGTGCATCCGATTCTGCACAACATGTTCAGCGAGGCGATCCGAATGGATCTCTTCTCCGAGCACCTTGACAGACTCTGCGACCAGATCGAGCACTTGTATCTAGAGGGACGAGGAAGAGGCGAGGTGGCTGACACCGCCGACTATGAACACCGGAGGTTTCTCCTGCGAACCTTTGCCTCCGGCATCCTGCTCCAGTTGAGTATGGTTGAGCCGGAGCATCTCGATCAGGCGCTCTCGCAAATGCGCAAGCACCTGCGTGAGGATAGGCGGATGTGGACCG
>PUOG01000364.1 GCA_003552745.1 Spirochaetaceae bacterium | reverse complement strand
CGTCTCCGACCGCCGCGACCTTCCCCCGCCGCCTGCGACCTGCTACGCTTCCGGCCATGGCGCAACCCAACATCCTCGTTATCATGGTGGACCAGCTCGCCGGCACGCTCTTCCCCGACGGTCCGGTCGACTGGCTGCACACGCCGAACCTGCGCGCGCTCGCCGACCGCTCGGTCCGCTTCTCCAACTGCTATACCGCCTCGCCGCTCTGCGCCCCGGCGCGCGCAAGCTTCATGAGCGGTCAGCTTCCGAGCCGAACCGGCGTCTATGACAACGGCGCGGAGATGCGCGCGGACACCCCGACATTCGCGCACCACCTTCGCGGCGCCGGCTACAGCACCTGCCTCGCCGGCAAAATGCACTTCGTCGGCCCCGACCAGCTGCACGGCTTCGAGCGCCGGCTGACCACCGACATCTATCCGGCCGACTTCGGCTGGACCCCCGACTACCGCTCACCCGGCGAACGCGCCGACTGGTGGTACCACAACATGGGCTCGGTCACCGGCTCCGGCGTCGCCGAGATAACCAATCAGCTCGAGTTCGACGACGAGGTTACCCACCACGGCCGCGCGGAGATCTATCGCCTCGCCCGCGGCTCCGACGAGCGCCCGTGGATGCTCACGGTGAGCTTCACCCATCCGCACGATCCGTACGTCGCCCGCCGGCGTTACTGGGAGCTGTACGCCGATTGCGACCATCTCATGCCCGACATTCCCGCGATGGCGTACGAGGATCTCGACCCGCACTCGAAGCGCATCCTCGACGCCAACGACTGGCGCAACTACCCGATCACCGACGACGATATTCGCCGCTCACGCCGGGCGTATTTCGCCAACGTGTCGTACCTCGACGAGCAGATCGGCTCGGTTCTCGATGCGCTGCGCCGCACCCGGCAGGAGGGGAACACCATCATCCTCTTTCTCTCCGATCACGGCGACATGCTCGGCGAACGCGGATTGTGGTTCAAAATGTCGCCGTTCGACGGCTCATCGCGCGTGCCGCTTCTCATATCGACGCCCGGACTCACGCCGCAACGGATAACCGACCCGGTCTCGCTGATCGACGTGGCACCGACGCTCGCCGAGCTCGCCGGCGCCGACATGTCGCGCGTTACTCCGTGGTGCGACGGGCAGAGCGTGCTGCCGCTCACCCTCGGCGAGCCGCGCGAGGGGCCGGTGCTCATGGAGTACGCGGCGGAGGCGAGCTGCGCGCCGGTTGTCTCCGTCCGCGAAGGGCGCTGGAAGTTCACCCGCTGTGCTCTCGACCCCGACCAGCTCTACGATCTGGAAGCCGACCCGCACGAGCTCGAGAATCTGGCGGGGAAGAAGCAATATGATGATGTGTACAGCCGCCTCGCCCGGCAGGCAGAGGAGCGCTGGGATCTCGACCGTTTCGATGCCGACTTCCGCGCAAGCCGGCAGCGGCGGCTGACTACCTACGAGGCGCTGCGCCGCGGCCGCTACACCGCGTGGGACTACCAGCCGCACGAGGACGCGAGCGACCGCTACATGCGCAACCACATGGACCTGAACGTCGTCGAGGAGCGGAACCGCTACCCGCGCGGGGAGTGACGCGGGGGCAGTCGATTCGGCTCCGGGTGCGCTTCTACGAGCCGATAATGACTACTTTGAGCAGATGTGCCATTCGTCGCGCAGAAGCACGAGATACTCTCGACCGTTAAAACGGCCGAAACACAACTACTTCAGCTCGATAAGAGAGATACTACTTTCCCCGACTCCGAGAAACGTGGTCTGCCAGTACCAGCGGAGCATTCTGAGCGAGATTGGATACCAGTCGACCGAATGTCCTACCGTCCACGCCGTGCGCAGCCGGGACACCACCCGCGACCGCCGGTGACACGGTGGCGAAAAGCAACAGTAACATCATGAGCACAACGACAACCTTCTTTCGCATATGTTCCTCCTGAAGAACCTGAAACAGGCATAGGCGACGACGCACATCTGCTCTTATATGATGAGCAAAGTTCGGTATTCGGAAGTGAACCGTCAACAAAAATCGTTCCTCTTCCGGTGGCGTCACGCGAAGTGCGGCGAGACGAAATGTCCTTCGCTCACCTCGCGCATGCCGGGGTCCGCGTCGATCGGAATCGGATGAACGGTCGGGTCCGGTTCCTCGCCGAACCGTTTCGTGCGCCGGGTCGCGGGGTGGGAAGGCGCCCCGGCCGCATCATCTACGCTCGCGCGGTATGCGGCCGCTTCATTCGTCGTCGGCACCGGTTGGCCGGCTTCGACGAGCGTTCCGCCGGCGGCAGCCGAATGTGCGCCCACCGCAACCGCACCGGTCAGTTTCGGGATGCTCGAGTACAGGTGGCGGGTGTAGGGATGCAGCGGATTGGCCACGAGCTCGTGCGAAGACGCCTCTTCCATGAGAAGCCCCCGGTACATGACGCCGACCCGGTCGCAGACGTAACTGACGACCGCGAGGTCGTGCGCGATGAAGAGCATCGACAACCGGTACTCCTCGCGCAGGCGCAGAAGCAGATTCAGGATCTGCCCCTGAATCGAGACGTCGAGCGCGGAGACGACTTCGTCGCAGATCAGGAGCTCCGGCCTGTTGATGAGCGCACGCGCGATCGCGATCCGCTGACGTTGGCCGCCTGAGAAATCTGCCGGCCGTCGCTCGAGGTCGCTCGCTTTCAGCCCGACTTCCTCGAGAATGCGCGCGGCTTCACCGCGCGCCTGCCGTTTGCCGGGCCACGAGGGGTGGTAGCGGTATCCGGCGGTCATGACCTCGAGAATCGTCATACGCGGATTCAGCGAACGCGCCGGGTCCTGGAAGATGTACTTGATCTTCGTGCGCACATAGTTCAATTCTCGCCGGCCGAGCCGGCCGATCTCATAGACGCTTCCGTCGCGGGTCGTGTACCGGATCGATCCGGTGTCGAACGGATACATGCGTACGGCCAACCGCGCCGTCGTCGTCTTCCCGCAACCGCTTTCGCCTACGAGACCGTAGATCTCGTTCTCGCCGATTCTCAGTGAAACTCCGTTCACCGCATGGACGAACTTGCCCACGCGAGCGAAGAATCCCGCCTCAAGATGAAAGCGCTTGTGAACGTTTCGATACTCGAGCATAGAAGTCCTCCGGCTTCACGCCGTCGACGATACAGCGATGGAGTGTGCCGTCGTGTCGCAACGGCGGGATCCCGGCTGTGCACTCCCCCGAGGCCAGCGGGCAGCGCGGTGCGAACGGACATCCCGGTTCCGGACGAAGCGGATTCGGTACGCCGCCGCCGACGACATGCAGCGGCTTGCTCGTGTGATGGTCACCGAGCGTAAGTATGGAAGCGAGCAGAGCGCGGGTATACGGATGGCGCGGGCGATGGATGATCTCCTCCGTGCTTCCCTGCTCGAGTACGAGCCCGCCGTACATCACCATGATCCGGTCGGCCACGCCGGAGATCAGTGCGAGGTTGTGCGTAATGAAGATGATGGAAAGATCGCGCGTTTCCTTGAGCTCGAGCAGCAGCTCGATGATCTGCGCCTGAATCGTGACGTCGAGCGCGGTTGTCGGTTCGTCGGCAATCAGTATCTCCGGGTCGGAGGCGAGCGCGGTCGCGATCATAATACGCTGCAGCAGCCCCCCCGAGAACTGGTGCGGGAAGTTCGATAGCCGTTCTTCGGCATACGGAACGTGTACCTCGCGCAGGAGCTCGATCGAGCGCCGCCGCGCTTCCTCGTCGTCGATCTCCGGGCGGTGTGCGCGCAGCGTCTCGGTCATCGTCCTGCCGATCGAGTAGATCGGATCGAACGAGCGACCCGGCTCCTGAAAGATCAGCGCGATCGATCGGCCGCGGAACGCGCGCAGCCGGTCGCCTCTGTAGGCGAGGATCGACTCCCCGCGATAGCGAATATCGCCTCCCGTTACCTCGCCGTTTCCGGGAAGCAGGCGCATGAGCGCGTGGGCGGTAACGCTCTTGCCCGAACCGCTTTCACCGACGATTCCGAGGACCTCGCCTTCGTCGACGGTAAACGACACGCCGCGAACCGCGTGGAGCGGTCCCTGCGCGGTCGCGAAGTCGATCGAAAGATCGTTCACCTCCAGAATCATGATCCCAACCCCTTCTCGCGATGGTACGGGTCGAGTACATCTCGCAGCAGATCGCCGAGGAAGTTGTACGCGAGTGTGGTCACGAGGAGAAAAACGCCGGGCCAGAGAAACCACGGAAAGTTTCGCAGATTGTTGAGCGTCGAAATCTCCCGGTTCAGCAGGCTGCCCCAGCTGACTGCCGGATCGACGATCCCGAGGCCGAGGTAGGAGAGTACCGTCTCCCCGAGTATGAATCCAGGAATACCGAGTGTAATGCTCACGATCAGGATGCTCGCCATCTGCGGAATGATCTGACGGAAGATGATGACGAGCGCCGGTATCCCGTCGAGCTCGGCGGCGCTTATGAACTCCTCGCGCTTGATCGAGTGTACCATTCCACGGATCAGCCGGGCGCTTCCGGGCCAGCCGACGAACGAGAGGATGATGGTGATGAGCATGAAAGACTGACCGGAGTCGAGATCGCGCGAAATCACCGATCGCAGGAAGAGAATCAGATAGAGGCCGGGAATCAGAATGACGAACTCGGCGAACCGCATGAGCAGCCAGTCGAGCTTTCCGCCGTAGTAACCGGCGAGACCGCCGAGGGTGATTGCGAGGGTCAGCGAGATCGCGATGCCGACGAATCCGATCGTGAGCGATATGCGGCCACCGTGAAGAATGCGGGTGAACAGGTCGCGGCCCATGTGGTCTGCGCCGAAGAGAAAGACCGGTGTCGTGCCCGCCGCCGTCCACACGTGGTTTTCCCCCTGGTCCGCCCGGACGACTCCGAACAGGTGCAGATCGGTTTCGAACACTCCCCACATCCGGTAGCGCGGACCGCGAACGAAGAAGCGGATCGGATGGTAGCGACCGGAAACGCGTCGATACTCCCAGCTCAGCCGGCTGACGAGCACCCGTTCCTGAACCTGCGGGCGAAAGCCGAGTTGCGGCGAATAGAACGTCACATTCGGTGGGTGATAGGTGTAATCGCGAAAAACGGTGCGGGGGGTGTACGGCGTGAGGAACTCGGCGAACGCCATGGTTCCGTAGAGGAACACCAGAACGACGATTGAGACGAACGCGATCGGCCGGCGATGGAGCGACTTGAGGAAGCGTTTCATGAGCTCGCGTACCGGATGCGCGGGTCGACCAGCGCGAGGAGAATGTCGGCAACCATCATACCAAAGAGCACGAGAAAGCTTATGAACATCATATTCGCCACAACCAGATTGATGTCCTCCTGGCGCACCGCCTCGTACATGAGCCGGCCGATTCCGGGATAGCTGAAGATGATCTCCAGGATCAGAGAGCCGGAGAAGAGGCCGGCGAAGATGTTGGCGCTCGAGGTGATGAATGGGTTGAGCGTGTTACGGAACGCGTGCGCGAGGTAGATGCGGCGCTCGCTGATTCCGCGACTGCGCAGACTGGTGATGTACGGTTGGCCGAGCTGGTCGAGCATCGTTGCCCGGATCATCCGCATCGTTCCGCCGATGCCGCCGAGGAACGCCGCCACGAGCGGCAGAAAGATATGGTAGAGGTAGCTGAAGGTGAACGCTACCGGCGCTTCGCGGTACGGGAACGGCGGGTAGGCGGTGATCGGAAACCAGCCGCTTATTGCCGCGAAGAGTTGCAGGAGGATCAGAAGCAGTAACCCCGGGACCGCGTGCAACAGAAGCGCAACGAAGGTAGCCCATACGTCGACTTTCGTGCCGACCTTCGACGAGAAGTAGATTCCCAGGCCGAATGAGATGACGGTGAGGAAGAGCAGCGAAATCAGATTCAGGATCAGGGAGTTGACCATACGGTCACGGATGAGAAAGAGGATCGGAGCGCGCGTGAGAGCCGCGCGGCCGAGATCCTGCTCGACGATCACCTGACGGAGCCAGCGATAGTACTGGACGTAGAACGGTTGATCGAGGCCGAGGCGCGCCCGCGCGGCGGCCATCATCTCCTCACTATAGATATTGTCGTCCTGGCGGAACTCTCCGAGTGTGAACATCTGAGACCGGACATAGTTGTCGACGATATCTCCCGGTGTCAGCTCCATGAGGGCGAACACCGCCAGTCCGAGAAGAAACATGAGTACGAGCATCGAGGCTGCGCGCCCGGCTATGAACCCCGCCAGCGGATGTCGGGCGCGGAACCGAAAGAGGCGAGAGAGGAGTGGATCGACTATGCGGTAGATGCGGGGTGCGATCCGGTTCATGCAGCTACTCGAGAAAGAGATACTCCGACTTGAGACCGCCGAGCGTGTCGAAGTAGACGTTCTGCCACCTGTCGCGCACGGCGAGGAAGCTCCAAGGATGGACGATATAGATCACCGGTAGCTGTTCGAGGAGAATTTGCTGATACTCGTCGTAGATCTCCTTTGCGCGTTCCTCGTCGAGTGTGAACCGTCCTTCATTATAAAGGTAGTCGATTCGTGCTTCCCATTCGGTCGCCGGCTCCTCCTGAAGCGGATGCCAGAGGTGAAAGTTTCCGCTCGATTGCCACACATTGCTGCCGCTCGACGGCCAGTAGTTCGACCCGAGCGACACGGTCACCACTTCCCAGTCATATGTCGAGGTGAGCATCTCCACCACACGCTGGAAATCGATCGGGCGCACCCGCGCACGAATGCCGATGTCCGACAGTTCGTCGGAGAAGATCTGCGCTATATCGACGCCGATATTGTTCTCGGCTCCGAGGTGAATCGTGAAGTCGATCGGATTGTCGTTCCAGTCGCGCATGGTCCCCTCTTCGTCCTGTTCGATGCCGATACTTGCGAGGAGCTCGACAGCGCGATCGGGGTCGTAGGTGTACTGGAGGCGGATATCGTCGTCGAACATCGGGTTGACGCGGGCGAAGAAGTGGTGCGCCGGATCGGCGAGGCCGCGATAGACCTGGTCGACGATACGCTGTCGGTTGAGCATAGAGCTCATCGCCTGCCGGAACTCCTTGCGGCTGAACCACTCGTACTTCATCGGATCGAGAGTCGCCGGGTTCTGGTTGAAGCTGAAGAACGCCGAGCCGAGCGTCGCACCGCCGTTATAGACGGTATAGTCGGCGTTCGCCTCATTGAGCAGCGGCTCGAGG
>PUOG01000291.1 GCA_003552745.1 Spirochaetaceae bacterium | reverse complement strand
CCGGATAGAGATGGTCGTAGCCGGACATCGTTTCGCGATAGCGGCCGAAGACGCTCTGTTTCCACGGTATCTCTACGGTGAGTACGGTGGCGGGCAACCCGTCGACGAACAGAATACGGCGATCGTCCACCGTTTCGATGTGCGGTGCGAGATTGTCGCTTGTCGGGATCGTCATTGCTGTCGAGTCTCGCACGCGTATGCGCGGGTAGGGAGGGATCGGTATTTGTTATTCGGGGTGGATTCTTGAGGGTGGAACTCAGGGACGGCGCAGGAAGGTGCCGGTTCGAGCACGTTCAATACTTGCTCATCGGTCATATACCCCCTCACTGCGCCACACCTCGAGCATGAGCTCGTAGCGGTCAAGGCCCAGGCCGGTGTAGATGCAATTGCTCGTACCGAACACGTAACCGCCTCCCGGCATCCCGTCGCTGAGTGAGCGCCGAACATCGGCGATCACCTCCTCGTGAGTACCGTTCTGAAGGAGCGCGCAGTTGACATTGCCCAGGAGGCAGACGCTGTCGCCGATCCGTCGCTTTACCTCGGCGAGGTCGACGCCGCCCTGAGGGTCGAGACTGTGGAGACCGTGAGGTTGGGCCTCCACGAGTGAATCGAGGATCGGCATAAGGTTGCCGTCGGTGTGTTTGACCACATAGAATCCCAGCTCCTTGTAGCCGGTGACGAGTTGGGAAAGGAACGGGGTGACGAACTCATCGAACATAGGGGGAGACAGGAACGGATTGTCGTTGAAACAGTAGTCGGCGCATAGAAAGAAGCCGTCGATCGTGCCCCACCCGCGTATGCGATGAGCGCGTTCGAGCGCCTCATCTACCCGGCATTGCGCGGTATCCTTCAACTCTTGGGGATGCTCGTTGAGTTTGACGACGAAATCCATCATCTCGTCGCCGTTGGGCAACGAGTAGGTGGCATCACCGTGCAACGGAATGAAGAACTCCATGCCCGATAGTTCGCGAACATGCTCGATCGATAGCCGTGTATCGTCCTCGCCCCATCCTTCAGGCGAGTTGTACAGCATACCCGACAGCTCGAAGCGGCGTGCGACGGCGACGTACAGATCGGCAACATCGCGGCGGTGCAGGGAGCGTTCATTCTCGGACATCTGGCCCCATTGCTGGTAGCTGCGCTGTGACGGATGAACCCGGCCAAGCGCCTCCATCGTGAGAAAGAATTCGAGTTCGAAATGCGGAACCCGACCTCGAGGCTCCCGATGCTCGAGTGCCGCGATGAGCGCGTCTCGCGGGGTATCGTGCGTTGACATCGTCCGATCTCCAGCTGCGTTGTGGCTCGTGGTGTGACTCCCGAAGGAGTTCTTCACCCACGCTTGAGCTCGAACGCGAATTGTACGGGACGAAACCGTGGGATGCAACGCGCCGGTTTCTCGCTCGTTGCCGTCAATCCTTGACGCGACGGCGAAACGGCCTGATACTCGCTTCCGGTGTTCGGCACAGATCGGCAGCAGATCGAATCGGTGCCGGAAGGGAGTAACAAGTGACGGACGATCTTCTGTGCGGTGTAAAACTCAATCTCCCGTGGAACAGCTACCGTGTGCATTCCTCTCTGACGCAGCACGACGAGACGATGCGGCAGCCGGAGTTCTGGCGACGGCTTATTCCGTTTCTCGCCGATTGCGGTTTCAACGCCCTTACGCTCTGGTCGATCCATCCGTGGAGTTTGATGGTGCGGCCGGAGCGGTGGCCCGATGCGTGTCCGTTCACCGACCGCGAGCTCGAAACGTGGCAGAAGCTGTGGCGGCTCATCTTCCGGACCGGCATCGAAAACGGTGTCGAGATCATCCTATTCAACTTCAATATCTTCGTATCGCCCGAGCTCGCGCGTTCTCGGGGTCTTGCCGAGTACTCCGCCGATCTCGCCACCGGGTACAACGGCCCCGGCGATTACTCGGCGGAGGTGCAGGCGTACAATCGTGATATAGTCCGGCAGGTGCTCGAAACCTATCCGGAGATCGGCGGGCTCGGAATCGGACAGAACGAGCGGATGGAAGGGGTCTCCCTCGAGAGGTGGCAGCAGTGGACCCGCGACACCTGGTTCGACATCGCCGAAGAGTATCTGCAGGAGAAGAGTTTCATCGTTCGCGCTCATACCCGCCCGGCCCCCTTGATGACACGCCGGGCGGTCGAGGAGTATCCGGGGAAGCTGCCGCCACGGACGTTTATCGACATCAAGTTCAACTGGTCGCACGGCCACGCGTCACCGGATTTCCACTATATGCACGAGGGGGATGATGGCAGAGCCCTTCGCGACCCGCCGCCGTCGAAGTACAAGCTGCTGTTCACCGTGCGCAACGAAGATTTCTTCGGACTCGATTACGGTGCGGTCACCTTCATGCGCGAGTTGGTGAGTGCGAACTCGCGTAACGATACCGGAGGCTTTCTCATCGGAAGCGAATGTCTGATTCCCGCGCGAGAGTATATCGTACGGCCGAGCGGGGATCGGTCGTGGGATTTCCTTTTTCAGCGCCAACCCCTGTTCTGGTGCGGGTGGGGACAAGCGCTCTCGGAGGCGGCCGGGGAACCGGCAGGCCCGGCGACTGACCGCACGCCGGCTACGGGCCATCATACGCGTGCCGTAGCCGGTCGACTCCAGGCGGTCGTGCGACGCCATGTGGACGCCGAGCTCTCCGCCGCCGACGCTCTCGTGCGGGCGGCGGACCTCGCCTCCCGCACCGCCAATCACATCGCTTCGAGCATCGCATCAACCTGGGACTTCACGCATTACAGCGAAGGCATGCTGAAAGGCGTGAGACAGGACTGGTTCGGTCAGCCGTTCGATGCGGCTTCGCCGCTGATTTCGATTCGTGAGCTCGTAGATGCGCGACCGCTTGATCCCGACTGGCGTTCGATCAGGGAGTATGTGAACGGCGAGACCGACAAACCGGTCACGCCGCCGATGCGCATCGAAGAGCTTCTCACCGCCTGTCGCGAGGCGTTGGCAATTCTCGATGATCCGGAGCTTCCCGATCCCGCATCGCAGCTCGAGGCGTACGAGCGCGCGAGCGCGAGAGGCTGGGCGCACCTCGGGTGCTGTTTCGCCCTGAGGCTCGAGGCGTCGGTGCTGCTCGCGCGGGAGGAGCAGCACGACTCGCGAGCGAACGGAGCGCGTGACTCCGCCGGTGTCGCGCCGACGATACCAAGCGAGCTCGCCGAAACTCTGCGGCGCTTGCGAGCCCATTACGCCGCGCTCTGCGAGTGCCTCGACCAGTGGATTCCTGCGCCGTATCCGCTGTTACACCTCGGAGACCGATTCATCACCGAGGACTTCGAGGAGTCAATGCACGAGTTTCACCATCACCACGTACTCAGACTCATCGATCACGAGATTGCGGCGATATCGGTCGGACGCGGAGCTTGACGCGGCAGGCGAAGCGATTGATACTCGCTTCGACGCGTTATGGAGACAATGGATTCGCAGCGGCAGACCGCGATCGACACGCTTACCGAGTGTTACAGTTATGGATACCTCGACAACGAGGAGCTCGAGCGCCGGGTGGAACAGGTCTACGCCGCTCGCGGCCTCAACGAGCTGAAGGTGCTGATCGAAGATCTGCCGGCCCTTTATCGGACTGCGCTCGTCGAGCCGGAAGCCGTCGGCGATCCGTCTTCCGGGCAGCAGGTTACCAGCATCTTCTCCGAGCGCCACATGTCCGGAGCGTGGCTGTCGCAGCGAATGGTCAAGTGCACCTGCGTCGCCAGCGAAGTCCGCCTCGACTTCTGCGATGCCGGGTTGCCTCCCGGCCGTACGCGCATACACCTGTTCGGTGCGCTCGCGGAGATCACCGTGGTCGTTCCTCCCGATGTGAAGCTGATCCTCGACGTGAATCCGGTGCTTGCCGAAGTCTCCACGAAGAAGCTTCGAAGCGACACGTCGGGAGAACTAACGAGAGAGCTTCAGATTACCGGTACGGTCGTACTCGGTGAGTTGAGGTGCAAGACCGACGCCAAACGTGAGCGGAAGAAGGTAGAGGCGCCATCGTAGAGGCTGCCGGGGGCGCCCGCGGGCGCGTGAAAGCGGGAGCGACCGACTATGAGAGCGAAGAAGTTAACCCGGGATGCGTTTCAGGCCGCACGCGACTATCTGATGCGTGGAGCACGTCCGCTCGAGCGCGCGCGTTTTCGCTGTGCTTTCGAGGGCGCGGAGCCCGATGAAGCAATCGAAGAGTTGCTCGGCTTTCAATGCAGCGACGGAGGATTCGGCCGTGCACTCGAACCCGATTTTCGCGCGGCTGAGAGCTCGGCGCTGGCGGTCGCCGGCGCACTGCGGATCGCGCGCGAACTGTCGCATGCGAGCGGGAAGCAGGTGAACGAGCTGTTGCCGGAATCAGTCCGCGCCGATCTGCTGTCGTGGCTGGAGCAAGACTTCGATGCATCGACGAAGACGTGGGCGATAGTGCCGGAGATCGATGATACGACACCCCATGCACCGTGGTGGGATCCCGACGGGCTCGCCGAGCGGTTCGGCTACTTTGTGCTGAATCCTACAGCGGAGCTGGCCGGCTTCTATGCCGATCTCGCCTCGGCTGGTTGGATCAACCAGCTCTTCGTGGCGATCCGCGATCGTCTTGCAGCACGTGAGGGCATCGACATGCACGAGCTCCTCTCGGTGAAGTGGCTCGTGGAGACGGACTCGCTGCCGGAATCGATGCGGTCCGAGATAATCGCCGAGATGCGCCGGCTCTTGCCGGAGTGCGTAGTCACCGACCCCGACCGGTGGGGTGAATACTGTCTTCGCCCGGCCGACGTTGCCGATTCACCAGAGTCGCCGTTCCTTGCGGACCTCGGCGAACAGATCGTTTCCGCCAACGTCGACCGCATTATCGATGAACAGTCGAGTGACGGATCGTGGCAGCCGGCATGGAGCTGGGGCGGCGCCTTTCCCGACGAGTGGTCGACGGCGAGGCGCGAGTGGGCCGGCGTTCTCACGCTGAGTCGGCTGCAGCTTCTTTCGCGCTTCGGCAGGTTGAAGCGCGGCCTATAGCTCTACGGTAAGCGAACCTCGATTTCCTCCGTGATAGTCGGCGAAGTTGTTCGCTCCGTCCGGACCGTACGACCAGATGATATTCGTCTCTTCTCCCGGGGTAAGCGGCCGGTCGAAGTCGCCGTCCTGGACCGAGTTGAACTCGTCCGCGTATGCGATCCCACCGTTCAGCAGCATTCCGGCGGCGAACAGTGCTGCCATCACAAAAGCTCCGATATGCTTGATAGTACTCAATAGCTTAGAGCACAAAGTCTCTGCCGACAACCACTGGCGGCAAAAAACTGGTCGTTGGATGATACTCAACCGCGCCGGTCGGCAACGAGAAACCAGGCGCCGCACCGATGATCGCGCATGACTACCACTTCACCCACGTCGCGAAGCACGAGCTTGAAGTAATCGCAGACCGGATCGACCGGCGACCTGCCACCCTGATACCAGCGGTCGACAAGATCGTTAACTTCGTGTCTTCCGTCCTCGAGATGCACGGCTCGCGGTTCTTCGTCTGCTCGCGATCCAGCGTAGCACTCGACACGAATCGGTATCATCGCCTCCCTCCGTTTATCACAAAGCGCCACCATACCACACCGGCGACCTGACCTCGAGCGCGGCGTGTGCTACTCTACCGGGGATGTTCTCCGCGAGGCCGAAGCGATCGTCGTGCGTGATTCTCGTTGCGTTTGCTGCGGTGGTAGCGGTGGGACTTGTGCCTCCGCGGGAAGTGTTCGCCGGCGATTCGCAACCGGTCCGCCTCTACTATTTCTGGGGCGACGGCTGCCCGGTGTGTGAGCAGCAGGATCGGTTTCTCGACCAACTCCGCGATGACTTTCCGGAGCTCGAGATCCGGAGGTTCGAAGTATGGGACGACACGGAGAATCGGCAACTGTTGCGGGATGTTGCCGAGCTGCGTGGATTCGAAGCGCGCGCGGTCCCGGTAACGCTCGTTGCCGATCGGTACTGGGTCGGCTTCAACGCCGCCGTTGCACGGCAGATACGGGAAACGGTCGATCGCTGCGCCGAGAGGACATGTCCGGACCCCGTCTCGGATGTATTGCCTCCTGCGCAATTCGGAGGGCTCGACGGCGCGACGATACGACTGCCACTCGTCGGCACAATCGATGTGGCCGGACAGGTGCCGCTCGCGGCTACCGTCATGATTGCCGCGGTCGACGGAGTGAATCCGTGCTCGCTGTGGGTCCTTACGATGCTGCTCGCCCTCGTGGCATACGCGCGGAGCCGGCTGAAGACGGTAATAGTGGGGTCGACCTTTCTGCTCGTAACGGCGATCGTCTACGGCGCATTTATAGTCGGGGCGGTCACGGTGTTCGGTCTCGTGCAACATCTCGGATGGATTCGTGCGATTACCGCTGTCATTGCGCTGGCATTCGGAGCGCTCAGTGTGAAGGAGTATTTCGCGCTCGGCAAAGGACCGGGTCTGACGATCTCTCCGGCGGGTAAACGCACGATAGCGGCGTGGATGCGATCGGCGGTCGCCGGTGAGCGTTCGGTTCTCGCGATGGTGGCGCTGACCGCGGCGGCGGCACTCGGAATCGCTCTCGTCGAACTGCCGTGCACCGCCGGCTTCCCGATTATCTGGAGCGGATTGATCGCCGAGCGCGGCATTACCGGAGCGCCGTTCGTTGCCCTGCTCGCCGTCTATGTGTTCGTGTATCTGCTCATCGAAATCGCCGTATTCATCACCGCGCTTGTCGGTGCGCGAACACTTCGAATGACGGAGGAGTACGCGAGGGTGATCAAACTCTTCGGCGGCGTGATAATGATAGCGCTCGCGGTTGTGCTGGTCTTTGTTCCCGACGCACTTACCGCTGTCGATCGCTCCTTCGCTGCATTCGCAGCTGCCCTCGCCGTGGGTTTCGTGATACTCCTTGTGCACAGGCGGACTGTCGCCGCTCGCCACGAGCCGGGGTAAGCCGGTCGCTGGTCGAACGACGAGCCGCGACGAAGCCGATATCCCCTTGCGTGGAGCAAACCGTGACCGACGATCGCTTTTCTCCGGGTCCGATATTCCTGCTCACATCGATGCTGACGGTGACCTTTCTCTCGCGGATGCTGCTGTCACCGCTTCTGCTGCAGATCCGGGCGCACTACGGATTCTCGCATTCGCAGGCCGGAT
>PUOG01000204.1 GCA_003552745.1 Spirochaetaceae bacterium | reverse complement strand
TATTCCGAAGGTGGATCCCGCCGCCGGCGGTACCGGTCCCGCCGCGGCCGCCACCGGTAATTGTCACGTTTCTCAGGGCGATTCGGTGCGAGTTCTCGATGTACAGCACGTGATCGACCTCACCCACCCCGTCGAAGATGGTTCCGTCGTTGTCGGTTTCGATTTCGTAAAAGCGCTCACCATACGACCCGGCGATCTCGAGGTCGGAGAGATCGTCGATCAGCAGCGCGGTCAGGTGCTCATCGCCATTGACGGGGATCAGCTCAAGAACGTCGGCGAATCGGCCGGGCAGCTCCGGATCGAATACGTACTCGCCCGTTCGAATCCGGATCGTCGAGACGGCGCCGGGGGCCGCCTCCCGAACGAGCTCGAACGCCCGTGCCGGCGTCAGTAACGGCTCGGTATTCGAGCCCACATTCTCCTCGTCGTCGCCGTCGAGCGAGACAGAGAGGGTATCGTACTCCACGGTAAACGATCGAGTGGCCATCTCGCTCTCCGTGCCGTCGTCGACATAGTAGGCGTGAACTTCGATTTCGTTGGAGCACGGTATCTCCGGTGGAACGTAGACGAGGGGTTCGGTGTGGTCGACGGGATCGTCCCCGAACGAAGGCTCTTCGCCGGCGTAGTGAATGCTCACGTACACCTCCGCATCGTCGGACGCATACGGCGGCAAGGAGATACTCAGCTCGAGGTCGAAGTTCGGAAGAAGGGCGCCGGAACCGTCATCGATCGGCGCAGGGAGCGAAAGGCGTACACGATCCGGTACGTCGGCCTCCCCTTCGTCGCTCGTATCGGCCTCGCTATCCCGGGTATCCAGGCCGGCCTGCGTCGGAGGCAGATAGCAGGCGGCCACCACCGCTGCGAGGAGGGCGCACAGTACGAGTCCGAGAATACGCATGTGACGGCGTAGAATCTCCATCGTTTATGTCAATTATAAGCATATAATCTCCATTCTCGATACCGTGAGCTTTGAAGCGCGGCCGGAAAAAGGCTTAGAATATAGATGAGGAAACGATGGCGTCATTGCTGAAGCAGGCGATCAAGATCAATTCTGCCGAAGGCCTGCGGAACACACAGAACGGTGACTCACGCCTTCGCGGAATATCGGAGCACGATCGGGCGGACATCGAACGCGAGATCGATGAGGTTCAGAAGCGGCACCAACTCGGCGTGAGCCCCGACCTGCTCTTGATACGCGAAGGGCGTCGCGGCATTCTCTTCCCGATACTGGTAAACGTATTGGCGGTCGCGATGATCGCTGCCGGGGTACTCGTACTCCCACGTCTGCTTACCGACCAGGCGGACGACGAGGAGCTGCCGGCGGACGCACTCGCTTCAGCGGAAGGCGAGGTACTGCGCGAGCTCCGCGAAGAAGCTGACCGACAGCTTCGCGAACGCGACGCGCAGATCGCCGAGGTCCAGGAGCGACTCGCTTCGCTCGAGCTCGAACGCGAAGATGTCGACCTGGAGATCGAACGGCGGGTCACCGAACGGGAGGCGGAGTTGCAGAGCAGGCTCGAGCAGGAGCTGGCGGACGAGCGGGGGCGTCTGGAGGATCAGCAGATCTCCGAGGTCGAGATCGACAGCCAACTCGCAGAGTACGAGGCGGCGCGGCAGGCAGAGATCGAGCAGGAATTGTCCGCGTACGTAGCGGAATTAGAAGCCGAGCGTGATCGACTGGTTGCCGAACTCGCCACTATCGAATCGGAGTTCGAGTCCGAGCTCGCGCAACTGCGCAGCGAACGCGACCGGATCGCGGCGGAGGCAGAAGCGGTAGAAGCCGACGACCCCGGAGATGAGGAGGCGACCGCGCTGCTTGCCGACCTTCGGGAACGTCGCGAACGCGACAGCCGCATCGAGCAGCAGATTACCGGCTTCTATGAGGCGTTTCGCGAGACCTGGAGAGCGGGACACCTCGACCGTGCACGCGAGGAGCTGTCCGAGCTCGAGCGTTTTCTCAACGACCCATCGATCCGCACTCACTCGGCGGTCGAGCGCCGTCGTGAAACCGATCTGTTCATCATAGAGAGTCTCGGAGCGCTCTTGAGCGCGGAGATAGAAGCAGCGGAGACGGCCGCTGTCACGCTGCCCGACGAGGAAGCCGCGCTCACTCTTGCAGCCGAGCGCGAAATCGCCGCGGACACCGAGGCGGCACAGGAGCTTCTCTCCCAAGCCGAGGCAGCCCTAGAGATCGACGACCTGCGCCAGGCGGCGCAACATTTCGTGGATCTGATCCGCAGCTACCCGCGGGCCGAACAGCGCGAGGTCGCGCTCGACGGGCTCGCCGAGGTACTCCAGCGACGGGAGGCCGAAGGCGATACGCTTTCACAGGAGCTTGCGCTGCTCGAGGACGATTTCGAGGCGCTCGAGCGGGAGCGAGACGAGCTCGCTGCTACAGTCGAACAGCTCGAAACCGACCTGGCCGAGCGCCAACAGGATCGCGAAGAGCTCGAAGGCGAACTCGCCATCGCGCGAGAGGAACGAGCGCGTGCCGAGGCGGAGGCGCGGACCCGCTCGGATGAGCTCGAACAGGCGCTGGCCCGCGCTGACGCGGCCGAGCAGGAGGTAGCCGCCGCGGAGCGTCGAGTCGAAGAGGCAGAGGAGCGGGTTGCTGAACTGCAGCGGGAGGCGGATGCGATCGCCGAGGCATTCGAGGGAGCAGAAGACGAACTCGCGCGGGTGGCGGAGTTGCAGCGTCAGGCAAGCCGTCTCGAAGACCTTGTCCGCTCCTATGAGTCGGTCCGGTCGGCGGCGGGAACCGGAGATATGTCGCTGCGCGAACGCCGGACGCTCGAGGGCTTTCTCACCGCCGATCCGGTCGAGCGAGTACTTCCCGGCATAGCCGAATGGATCGAACGTCTCGACGACACCGCGTACCGCGCCGGTCGCGACGAAGGCATCGCGGAGGCGATCGATATGCTCTCCGCGGTCGGTAGCATTCCGGAGGCCGACGAACGCGTACGTTATCTCGAACGCACCGTCGAGGCCGGCGCGGCTACCGCCGAGGTCGACGACATTGCACGCAAACTGATCGAGATTGTCAGCGGTGCCTCGCCGGACGTGCGATAGAGGACGCGTACGTCGAGTCCCACCTGACGACTTACCGGCCGGAGGGAACGGAGAAGTAGTGCCGGTAGCCGAGGCGAACGAGGAGTAACTCGGCGTACACATGGCCGGTGCCCACCGCCAATGTACCGCCGGTCCTGCGGGAGTACTCGAGCAGCTCGTCGACCCGAGGTGTCGGATATGCGGTCGGCAGCCATTCGAGAAAAAGTCCTCCCCGGCGGAATGGGCGATACTCCAGTCCGAGTTGCGCACTTACTCCGAGCGGAGCGAACGGTTCGAGGCCCAACCCATCGTAATGGGTGACACGCACGAACGGCTGCACTCCGAGATATGCCCGGGTCTGCTGCTCGGGTCCACCGAAAAAGCCGCCGGCGGAGAGCGACAACGAGGTGAGCGGTAGGGAGACGGCGACACCGGTGGGCTCGCCTTCGCCCGGATCGCGAACATCGCGGAGTGCGTATCCGAGGGCAAAGCTGGTCACACCGGCTCCGAGGAAGAATGACCGGCGTCCCGGAAAGAACATCACTCCGAGCTCAGGAAACTGAGCGTTATAGAGCGAGAACTGCCCCGCGAATCGTGGCGCAGGGTCGAGGAAGAAATCGAGCTCGCGATGCGCTTCGAGAACAACCCGTTCTTCGGCCGGCCACGATCCGGGTCGCACCGCTCGAATGCGGTACGTGCCTGGAACCGGCAACGTGTAGGTGATTTCCCCCGACTCGGGTATCCCGCGCGCCGGTTCGTCGTCTACCCGGACGGCCGTTCCCGGTTCGCCCCGAACACGCAGTGTGCCGGCCTCTTCGCGGGCGACGACGACCGACTCGATCGCGTCGAGTATCGGCACCCAGGCACGGTGCTGGAACTCGCGAATCTGGCCGGACGGCGTACGGTAGCTTCCGGAGCGTCTCACACCGGTGAGCAGATCCTCGACGACGAAATCGACTGCAAGCGCGTCACCGTCGAGGTCGAGCACGAGCCGCAGCCATGCGTCGGTGTTGAGCATTCGTGCGGCGGCGGCGAGCTCATCGTCTGCCGGCAGACCCTCGGCGGCGAGATCGTCACGCCACTCCTCACCTCGGCGAACGACGAGATCGTCCCTCGAACGCGCTACCGCCGCGAGCAGCGACTCGGCGAACGCGAGGTCGTGCCCATCTCCGCCGACGAAGACGGCAAGCCGTCTCGGTCTCTCGTCGGAGAGGTCGCCGAGCTCCTCTCCGGGCGGCGCCATGGGTCCGGCGGCGCCTCCCGATTCGGCCAACAGCATCACGGGCGAAAGAAACGCCAGCATCAGCGCTGTCGCCGCCACTCGATTCACCACGTGTAACCGACCTCCAGCCAGAGGTAGGCGAACCGGTCATTGCCTCCGTAGACCCGCCGTCCGAACGGGCCGTCTTCGGAGTCGAGCGTGTAGCGGAAACCTCCCACAAGTCTTCCACGTAGGCGCCGGCTGCCGAGAGAGAGAAACGGATTCACCGGCGCGAGATAGAGCGTGCTGTGACTCCAATCGCCGGACCGGGCGCTCCACACCCCGACGCCGGTTTGCAAACCGGGGCGCAGAAAGCGCCCGGGACGCACGAACAGATAGGTACCGAGACTCATGACCGTGTCGATGAGGGTGAAGCTGCCGGCCTCGCGCCCTGCATCATCGAAATCGCTCCAATCTTCGAACCTCCCTTCGTCGCGCCCCTTCGCGAAAGTAAGATCTTCGGTAAGCCACTTGTCACCTTCGAGTCGCATGATCGCGCCGGCAGCCTCGACGAAGATCTGATCGACGATCGGATAGAACCGGGCCACTAGGCCTCCGCCGGCCGGCATCGCCGGCAGGTGGCGCACGCCGGCGCTCACGCGGGTGCGACGCCGTAACCTCGGCAGCTCGATCTCCTGCTCGCGTGCGGCGAGCTCCGCCGAATGCTCAGCCTCGTAGTGACCGGCTCGCTGGAGCCGCAGCACGAGATACTGCCCGCGCCGCAGCGGGACATCCTCTACTACGAGCCGGCCGGACTCATCGGTAACTCCGAGCAGCGAGCCGTCCGGCAGATGGAGCGCGACCCCGGACTGAGCGGCTGTGAACACCAGCCGCTCCACGCGTCGTTGCTCCTCGATCTCCGCCCGTTCGAGATAGCGGTGCGCACCGTCGGCAACCCCGTCAACAATGCCTCTGATCGCGCTGGCGAGCGCTCGCTCGTTTGACGCGACGGCGAGATCGCCGGTAACGAGATAGCGCGATTCGGCGTCGTAGATGTTCGCTCCGAAGCCGATGCGGTCCCCGGAAAGTATCAGATACGGAGACAGCTCGAGCACCGATTCATCTCCGCCGGGGAGGTTGAATCCGCGTCGCGACAGTTCGGCGACCAGCAACTCCTGCAGCTCGGCCGCGAGATCGTCGGCTCGCTCCTCCTGCCCTTCCTGCGCGGTGATCTCGATCGGGGCGACCGTCATTGCAGGCGTTGCGCCGGTGTGCACGCCGAGCACAGCGCAGAGGAAAGCCGACAGTAGTGCGCCGTTCCGAAGCTTCATTTATCCTGCATGACCTCGGTGCCGTTCCACGCATCCGGCGGCGGCGAGATCGCATACCGTTCGGAGCGCTCGCGCAGCATATGCGCCGGCGTATCGCCGGGAAGCATCGCTTCGACCCGGCGAAAGCGTTCGGCGGCCGCGGAGAACTCGCGCTCATAGTAGAGACGCATCGCTTCGTTGTGCAGTTGCCACGCAGCCGCGGTCTCATCGTCGAGCCGTTCACCGGGGATATAGATGCGCACGCCTTCGCGCCTGCCCTTCACCGCCACGCGATCGATTTCGCGCCACAACACACTGTCGCCGGCCCGCAGCCGAGTGGCGTGGGATACGAGAAACGGTGACTGGTACCGCTTCGTCAACCCTTCGAGCCGCGAGGCGAGGTTCACCACATCGCCGATCACCGTGTAGTCCATCTTCCGATCGGTTCCGATGTTCCCGACGGTGACTTCGCCGTACGCAAGTCCGATTCCGATGCGAAACTCCGGCATGCCTGCGGCGCGATGCTCCTCGTTGAATCCCTCGAGCGCCTCGGCCATACCGAGTCCGGCGCGAACCGAATCGAGCGCATCGTTCGTCCCGGTGACCGGAGCCCCGAAGAACGCCATGATCGCATCTCCGATGTACTTGTCGACTATTCCCCCGCGATCCATGATGATCTCTACCATCACCGAGAAGTATCGGTTGAGCGCTTCGACGAGCCGATCGGGCTGCATCGTCTCGGAGATCGAAGTGAATCCCCGGATGTCGGAGAAGAGGATGGCGATCTCCCGGTTGTCACCGACGAGCATCTTCTCCGGATGCTCGAAGAACTGATCGATCAGCTGCTGCGGAACGTACTTCTGGAAGATATTCCGGATGTGGCTCTCTTTCTTGCGTGCGATCGCCGCATCGAAGGCGTAATTCTTGATTTGCTCGTATGCCTCACCGAGCTCGCCGATCATCACATTGAACGTGTGCGATAGCGTGCCGATCTCATCACGATACTCGACCGGCACACGGGCGTTCAGATTGCCGGAACGGATTATCGTGGTCATCGCATCGACGAGCCGTCCGACCGGGCGAGTGAGATAGCCGGAGAAGACGATCAACAGGATGATGGTAAGCGCCACGCTGACGGCGAGAAACACGATCGACTGCCGTGCGATCTGCTCGATGTCGCTGAAGAACACGTCGCGCGGTTCGGCCACAAAGTAATACACGTCGAACGGCTCGAACCAGAATCCGGCGCCGACCCGCTCGACACCACCGATCGGCACCTCCACGAGTCCGGGCGGGCGCGACTGAATCAGCTCACGAATCCGTTCTCGCTCATCCTCGCGTATGTCGACGGAGACGGTGGCGCCTCGAAGCGATGCGTCCGACTCGAGAATGAACACCGCCTCCGAGTCGCGCTCGCGGATCGACCGGGCGTACGCTTCCACGCCTCGCTCGGCGGCGCGACGCATATCATCGCGATCTTCGAGCTCGTTCTCGACGAGAATCTCCCACTGCCCGTCGGCGTACAGCCGCAGTTGCCGCGCCTTGAAGCGCAGGAAATCCTCGGTCACCGAGGCAACCGCATCGCTCGCGACGAGAAACGACGATACCGCGACGAG
>PUOG01000069.1 GCA_003552745.1 Spirochaetaceae bacterium | reverse complement strand
GAATTCAGATCAGGACTGATGATGTTCACATCCAGGGCATCGACACCCTGGACACCGTCGATGTCGGTTACGCTTCCCGCCTCGGCTACGTGGTCAAACTCCTCGCGATCGCGCGCCGGCAGCGCGAGGGCGTGAGCCTTCTCGTGCGCCCGGCGTTTATCTCGCGCGAACACCCGCTCGCCTGGGTGTCCGGACCGTTCAACGCCGTCAGCATATACGGCGACGTCACCGGCCACACGATGTACTACGGACGCGGCGCCGGCGGAGCGCCGACCGCCGGCGCGGTGATCTCCGACATCGTATCGGTCGCGCGCGGCACCTACCCGATCGTATTCGCCGGGCGCGAATCGCTCGGCGCACCGGAAAGTGCCGAGTCGCTGCACCTTCTGTCGCCGGACCGGCTGCGAAACCGCTACTACCTTCGCATCGATGTACGCGACACTCCGGGAACCCTTGCCCGCATTGCCGCGGTGTTCGCCGAATACGAGATCAGCATCGCCAGTGTACTCCAGGCCGAGGCGCCGGAGGATGCGGTGAACACCGTCGTCCCGATCGTGATCACCCTTCACCGCACCGAGGAGGGGAAGCTCTCGGAGCCGCTCCGGCGAATCGAGAAGCTCGACGCGGTGAGCGGATCGGTTCGCCCGATCGCCATCGTCGACGAACACCCGGAGGCCGAGTTCGACGTCTGCTCGCCCAACGGTTCGTGAGCGACGCACGCGGCGTGCACGCTCCCGGCGGCCGCCGTTCGTTGACACGCGTCACCGGCGCTCGCTAATGTTCGTCGCATCATGAAGATTCAGCCGTTTACCGTCAGCCCGAACCTGCCGGCGCCGCTCAAGGCGCTGGAGGAGATCGCGCACAACATCTGGATGAGCTGGAACTACGACGCGGTAACGCTCTTCACCCGTCTCGACTACGACGCCTGGATGGGCAGCGAGCAGAATCCGGTACGCACTCTGGGCATGGTAAGTCAGGAGCGGCTCGAAGAGCTCGCTGCCGACGACTCGTATGTTTCCGCGGTCCATCGCGTGCACGAGCGGCTGCAGGCGTATCAGAGGGGCGAGACGTGGTACCGGGGGTCACGCACCGACGTTGTAGCGTACTTCAGCATGGAGTACGGCCTTGAGATCAGCCTGCCGATCTACTCCGGCGGCCTCGGCGTCCTCTCCGGCGATCACATGAAGACCTCGAGCGACCTCGGGCTCCCACTTGTCGGCGTCGGACTGCTCTACCGGCAGGGCTACTTCAAGCAGTATCTGAATCCCGACGGTTACCAGCAGGAGAGTTACCCGGAAAACGACTGGTATAACATGCCGGTGCGCCGATGTGAGCACAACAACGGCGATCCGGTGCGCATTACCGTCGATATCGCAGGAGAGGCGGTCGCCGTGCAGGTGTGGGAAGTGCGGATCGGACGCACGAGCCTCTATCTTCTCGACACCAATCTGGACGAGAACGGCGAGGAGCTGAAGAACATCACCGCCACGCTGTATGGCGGTGATAAGGAGAACCGAATCCGCCAGGAGATTCTGCTCGGTATCGGGGGCATTCGGGCGCTGCGTGCGCTCGGAATCAATCCGGCGGTCGCCCACATGAACGAGGGCCATTCGGCGTTTCTCGGCATCGAACGTATCCGTGAGCTCGTCGCCGGACAGGGGCTCAGCCGGCACGAGGCAATCCAGGCGCTGTGGCCGACGAATGTATTCACCACGCATACGCCCGTGCCGGCCGGCAACGAGCGGTTCGGCATCGATCTGATAGAGAAGTACTTCACCAGCATAACGGCGGGCACCGGTTTTACGTGGGAAGAGTTTCTCGAGCTCGGCCGAGAGAATCCGAACGACAACCAGGAGCCGTTCTGTATGACCGTGCTCGCGCTGAAGCTCTCCGCCTACAGCAACGGCGTCAGTGAGTTGCACGGCGCGATCAGCCGCGAGATGTGGAAGTCGATCTGGCCCGGCCTCAACACCGACGAGATCCCGATCGGCAGCATCACGAACGGGGTGCACTCCCGTACGTTCCTGAGCCCGGAGCTGCAGGAGCTGCTCGACCGGTACTTCGGCCCGCGCTTCTACGACGAACCGGAGAACCTCGAGCTGTGGGACCGAATCGATCGCATCTCCGACGAGGAGCTGTGGCGCACACACGAACGCCGGAAGGACCGGCTCGTCGCCTTCACGCGAAAGCGACTGCGCAAACAGTTGCAGAGTCGCGGAATCTCGAGCAGTCAGTTGGCGTACGCCGACGAGGTGCTGCAACCGAACATCCTCACCCTCTGCTTCGCGCGGAGATTCGCCACCTACAAGCGCGCCACGCTGCTCTTCCGCAAACCGGAGCGTTTGAAGCGCCTGCTCACCAACCCCGATATGCCGGTACAGATCATCTTCGCCGGGAAGGCGCATCCGCACGATGTCGGCGGCAAGAATCTGATCAAGGAGATCGTGCATTTCTCGATGCAGCCGGAGGTTCGAAACCGTCTCGTGTTTCTCGAAAACTACGACCTGAACATCGCCAAGTATCTCGTCTCCGGGGGCGATGTCTGGCTCAACACACCGCGCCGCCCGATGGAGGCCAGCGGAACGAGCGGCATGAAAGCAGCGCTCAACGGCGTACTGAACTGTTCGATTCTCGACGGCTGGTGGGCCGAAGCGTACACCCCCGATCGCGGCTGGGCGATCGGGAGCGGCGAGGAATACTCCGACGAGGAGATGCAGGACGAGATCGAGAGCACCCTGCTCTACGATCTGCTCGAGCGCGAGATCGTTCCTATGTTCTACGGTCGCGGACCCGACGGGCTGCCGCGGGAGTGGATTCGCAAGATGAAGGAATCGATCCGCGGAGTCGGCAAGGAGTTCAGCAGCCACCGGATGATCACCGAATACGCGGAGAAGTTCTATCTGCCGGCGCTGTCGAACTACCGCTCCTTTTCGCGCAACGGCTGCGAAAAAGCGAGGACGCTTACCGAGTATCTCAACCGGGTGCGGCGAGAGTGGCACTCGATCGCCATCGAGAGCATACGAGCGGAAGACGGCCGCTCACTGCGCGTCGGTGACAAACTGACCGTTCACGCACGCGTCGCCCTCGGCTCGCTGACGACCGACGACGTGAACGTGGAGCTCGTTCACGGCACGATCTCGAACACCGGCGGGCTCCAGGACCCTGAAACCGTCCCGATGAAGTGTAACGGTGCGGCCGATGCCGGAGACGGCGAATACGGCGGGGCCGAGCGCGGCTCGGCGGCCGGCATGGATTTCCAGGCCCGGATCACCTGCACGCGCGCCGGGCGACAAGGGTTTGCGGTGCGAGTCGTGCCGAAACACCCCGATCTCGCGCACAACCGACTGCCCGCGCTGGTGCGCTGGTCGTGACCGCTCAGTTGACGCACCGGTGGCGACCGTGCTACCGATATCGATGATCATGAAGCCTCAACACCAACAGCTTTTCCGCGGACTGCTCCAAATCGTACTCGCCGCAGCGGCGGTGGCGGTGATCGGAGCGTGCCGGACCGTTCCGACCGATATTCCCGAGGACAAGACCGCCGCACAGCTGTTCCAGATGGCGCAGGAGGCGGTAGACAACGACAATTTCGGCGCGGCACTCGCCTACTACGAAACGGTGTACGACCGTTTCGGCGACGATCCGGGGACCTCCACGATAGCGCTGTACGAAATCGGATTCGTCCACTACCGCCAGGGTCGCAAAGATGAGGCGCGTCCGTATTTCGAGCGGGTGACCGAGCGCTACGAGAACGGCGAAACCGGCCTGCCCGAGTGGCCGCTCGTACTCTCCCGGCGCTTTCTCGATCAGATGTCGTAGTGTAATGCGGCTCGCAGCGGTGCCCCCCAGGGGCTGTGATAAGGCGGTCGGGTGACCGACCGACGTTTCCAGGGCCGTGCGGTTTCGGTGTTACTCCGCCTCCAGAACCGCCGGGAGTCGGGCATACGGGTCATCGGCGAACGAATCGAGAAAAAAGCGGTAGCGCTCGGCGAACCGACCGATGTACTCACACACCGCGAACTCCTGTTCGGCATCCCACCAAAAGAAGATGAGCTCCTCCCCGATCGACAGGACTCTGACCGAGTAATCACGATCTTCGAGCGTTCGAAGCTCCTCGCCACCGCAGATACGCGTATCGATCGGATCGGGAAGCGGTACATCGTGCTGTGTGTACGCCACGGTCATCAGCACTTCGCCTACCTCGTACTCCGCCTCGTAGAAGGTCGCAAGCCGGCCGGGGAAAAGCTCGATTCCGGTACGCTCCACCGGCCGCTCGACCAGTACACCGCGAGCGGCGATCGCCGTTGCTACGCACAGCAGCGCGACGGCCGGGGCGACACGACGGACCAATACACCTCGCCTTCGAAAGCCGGGAATCCGCCGCACCCGCCGCTTCCCCGCGCCCGAGCGCGCGCCGCTATTCGACGGTAACGCTCTTCGCGAGATTGCGCGGCTGATCGACATTACACCCCCGCTCGAGCGCGGTGTAGTAGGAGAGAAGCTGCATCGGGATGACCGTCAGGAACGGCGAGAGCAGCTCGTTCGTCGACGGGACGAACATCACATCATCGGCAATATCCGCCAACTCGTTGTCCCCATCTACACCGAGGGCTATCACCTTGCCGTTTCGCGCCTTCACCTCCTTCATGTTGGAGATGATTTTGTCGCGCAGCGCATCGTCGGGGACGATAAAGAGGCTCGGCGTCTCCTCGTTGATGAGCGCGATCGGGCCGTGCTTGATCTCCGCGGCGCTATATCCCTCGGCGTGGATGTAGCTGATCTCCTTGAGCTTCAGAGCGCCTTCGAGGGCGACCGCATAGTTGATCCCGCGGCCGAGGAAGAGGAAGCTCTGCGCTCCGGCGTATTTCTTCGCTATCTCGCGAATCGCGGCGGCGCGATCGAGCACGACCTGCACCTTCTCCGGTATCCGCTCGAGCTCGCGCATGAAGCTCAGCCCCGCGCTGTAGCTCATGTCGCGTTTTCGGGCGATGAGCAGCGCGAAGAGATAGAACGCGGTCAGCTGACTGGTAAACGCCTTAGTGCTCGCCACCGCGATCTCCGGGCCGGAGTGGATGTAGACCCCGCCGTCGCTCTCGCGCGGAATCGTCGCACCGACGACGTTACAGATGCCGAGCACCCGCCCGCCCTTGCGCTGAATCTCGCGCATGGCGTAGAGGGTGTCGGCTGTTTCGCCCGATTGGCTTACCGCGAAGTAGAGGTTATTGCGCTCGACGATCGGGTTGCGGTAGCGCAACTCGCTTGCGAGCTCTGCGCCGGCCGGCAAGCGGGCGAGACTCTCGAGCAGATACGAGGCAACGAGCCCGGCATGGTAGCTCGTGCCGGCGGCGATCACCTTCACCCTCTCGATATCGAGCAGCTCCCGGTTTGTCATGTTCAGACCGCCGAGGTGGCTCGTAGCGGTGTCGGGGTCGAGACGCCCCTGCATCGCCCGGCGAATCGACTCCGGCTGCTCGAAGATCTCCTTCTCCATGTAGTGATCGAAGCCGTTCTTCTCGATCTCCTCGAGATCCCAGCCGATCGTCTCCACGCTTCGGTCGATGCGATTGTCACGGGTATCGGTGGTGCGATGATCGTCGGCAGTCATGCGCACGACCTCACCGTCTTCGATGTAGATTACCTGCTTCGTGTGCTCGAGCATCGCCGTCACATCGCTGGCGAGCAACATCTCGCCGTGCCCGACGCCGAGCACCAGCGGCGAGCCGTTGCGCGCCCCGACGAGCACGCCCGGCTCGCTTCGGTGCATCGCCACAATGCCGTACGTTCCCTTCAGGAGCCGCACCGCGCTTTTCACCGCACGCTCGAGGTCGCCGTCGTAGAGATCGGCGATGAGGTGCGCGATCACCTCGCTGTCGGTCTCGCTGCGAAACTCGTAGCCTTTCGTCTCGAGGTTGCGCTTGAGGGCGGTGTAGTTCTCGATGATGCCGTTGTGTGCGATGCAGAGATTCCCACGGCCGTCGGCGTGCGGGTGCGCGTTCCGGTCGGTGACCCCGCCGTGGGTCGCCCAGCGCGTATGCCCGATGCCGAAGCTCCCTCCGAGCCCGTCCGGCAGCGCGTTCCGCAGATCGTTGATCTTGCCGGCGCGCTTGACGAGATGCAGCACATCGTTTTCGAGCACGCCGATGCCGGCGGAGTCATAGCCGCGATACTCGAGCCGCTTGAGCCCTTCGACGAGAATGGGTGCAGCCGGTTTCGGTCCGCAGTAGCCGATTATCCCACACATGTCCGCTCAATATAGCACAGCCGCCCGGCGATTCATACGAGTCTACGCCGGCGGCGGCGGCCGGGCGGCCGGCAATCGACGGCGCTGCCCCAACCGGCGGCGGCGGGCGGCGCCCGGCCCCTTACAGCGAATCGTCGGCCGCGCGGCAGAGCGCCCCTTCATCGATCAACTTCACCGCATTCCCTTCCACCGAGAGCACGCGGGAGCCTGCAAGCTCGTCGATCACCTGCTGGACGATCGGCACATCGATACCGATGTTTCGCGCCACCTCGCGAACGGTGCGGTCGAGCGTCAGCGCACCGCCACCGGCCACCCGCGAGAAGCGAAGATAGAGGTTCAGCGCGATCGCGCTCTTGAAATTCGCGTGCACGAGGTGGCGTATCTGCGAGTTGGCGTGCTGAAGCCGTCGACAGAGCTTGTCGATGACGTTCATCGCGATGCGGCTGTTCTTCTCGATCATCCCCTGGAAATCGGAGCGACTGAACGCAAGCACCTGCACATCGTCGAGCGCCTTCGCCGTGGCCGTCCGCTTGACGCGCGTGACGATCGCCATCTCCCCGAAGAACTCTCCCTTGGTGAGCTCCCCGAGCACATGCTCGTGCCCATCCATATTCTTGGAAATCTGCACGGAGCCTGACTGGATGATGTACATGTACTGCCCGTCTTCACCCTCGCTAAAGATCGTCTGCCCGGACGAAAAACTGAGGCCGTATTTTTCAAAGAGTGCGCTCATCGCGGCTGAAGCATATCGCCTGCGACCGAGGCCTGTAAAGCGCGGAGCGTAAGGCGCGGTCCCGTATCGCGCGGCCTGCAATTCCGCCCGCACCTTCAATCGCCACCGCGTTTCGCGCAGTAGTAGAGGGTGAAGGAGTCTGCGATGAGAAGAAGATATTTCAGGGTGATGATGATGACAGCCGCGGTGATCGGGCTGTTCGCCGGACCGGTGGCGTGCAGCCCGGCACGCGACGTGCGATCGATCCTCGACGACGACCTGCACCCGCCGCGGTTGATCGGCGCGGAGATGACCGGCCGGCGCACCGCCGT
>PUOG01000201.1 GCA_003552745.1 Spirochaetaceae bacterium | reverse complement strand
GCCCGGATTGCCTTGTCGAACGAGGAACTCGTCTTTCTCGAACGATCGCTCGGTGCACGATTTCGCGAGGATTTTGATGTGGTGGTTACTCAGTCCTTCGAAGAGGGATACCTGTCTCAGCGCTTCATCCGGTTTCATGACGGCTGCTAGTATGGCCGCCGTTCTCTCGTTGTCAAGTCAAAGCTGGAGGGTGTCACGCACCCGCTTCGAAACCACCCCGTATGACTCGAGCAATTGGACGACTTCGGCGAATCTGCGTGTGCCCATCAGGAGGCGGAAGCGCCGAGCATCTCGAATCTCGTTGCACTCGTGGTCGAGCAGTACCGAGGCTCTGTGCAGCGACTCGGAGCACATCGGATCGTCGGGAAATCGGACGCAACGGAAGTAGTGGAAGGAGATCAGATCGTGGCTCGGAAGTGAGCACTTCTGCTGCACGACGCCTGCGGCTTCGCGCAGGAAAAAGTCGGCGGCCGCAGTCTCTCCGCGCCGATCGAGCAACTCGACGAGAATCATGAGACAGGTGAGTGTCGGAAAGGAGGCAGAGTGGTGCAGTCCGATCGCCGCTCCGAGACGGGCATGCTGTTCGGCCCGCTCGAAAAAACCGGTACCGTACGATGCGAGCGCAAGAGTACGCAGTGCATCGAGCTTCCCGAAATCGGTACGGATCTGGAGTACATAGAACTCCGCCTGTCGAAGATACGATTCGACGTTACTCCGCCGGAACGCCTGTGCGTCGCCCTTGTTGCCGTCCTCGGAGCGGTTCGAGCTGCCTGCGTTATACTCGGCGGCCGCCCTGGCGGCGTGAATCTGACTGAGATAGGAGGTCTTGGGAATCGATGTGTGGATCAGCTGGTCGAGAAGAGTGAGCATACGCTCGTAGTCACAAAGCTGCCAGTAGATCCGCATCGCCGAGTAGAGCATGCCATGGTGCGGAGCCGCCGAGTCGGTGCGTCGCTCCAGATATGACTCGATCGCTTCGAGGCTCTTACGGTACTCACCGCGGATGAAAAAGGACTCGGCACGCGCTTCAGTGACCGGGGCGTCGGATTCGTCGTTCTCCTCCTCGATCTGCCGGATGTGTTCGTCGGCAAGGTCGTAGTCGTAGGAGAGCGAAGTGGTGATGGTCAACAGATAGCGTACGTTCTGAATCGAACGGCGCCAGTGAGAGGCATCGTCGTTTTCGTTGTCTTCGGAATCCAGCAGCAGCTGATAGTGCGAAATCGCGCGCTCCCCACACGCTTTCGCCTTCTGGAACTCGAAACGTTCGATATGGTGTCCGGTAGTAATGTGGAAAGCGCTCGCTGCGTACTCGATTCGCTCGGTTTTTGTCGCGATTTCGAACATCTCGCGGACCACCGCATCGCTTTCGGCGCTGTTACCGCAGTTGAAGTGAATCGCCGACTTCATAAACAGGAATGTGCGTCGCCGGTCACCCGAGAGTCTGTCCGCCTCGCGCAACACGATATCCACATACGGCAGTACATCGGCGTTCGCGTGCACATCGGGCGCCTGTTCGATCGAGTCCGCGAGCTCCTCGAAGAGTTCGCCGCGTGCGAGATGATGGAGTAATCGTTCGAGATGCGGCTGCTCCTGTTTTCGCATGAGCTCGGCGACCACGCGGTGAAGGATTCGCTTGTTGTGGTTCAGCAGCGAGTTATAGAGCGTCTGCTTGAGCACATCGTGCTTGAAAGCGAGGACCACGTCGGTTTCGAAGATGATGCCGTCGCCGATAAAGGTGTTCAGCGCATTCTCGACGTCCTCGGGGTTGCCGGCGGTGTGCTCCTCGACGAAGTAGGCGTCGGAGCGGGAAAACGATTGTTTGAAAACCGAAAGCTTACGGAGGAGATTGCGCCTTCCTTGAGGATAGACTTCGATCGAGCTGAGGAGAATACTCTGAATCGACGACGGGATCGTGGCGCTGTTACTCGACTCGCGGGCGTAGCGCACGTACTCCTCGATGAAAAGCGGATTGCCGGCCGAGCTTCGAAGGATTGCGCGTCGCGTCTCCTCCGACCCGCCGTTCGGCCAGAGCGCGTTGATCAGCTGCTCGGACTCTTCGGCCTCGAGCGACGGCACCTCCACGACGTTCAGTTGTGAGAGCTGCCCGACATCGGAGACGGTCCCGGTGCGGGCGGTTATGACGAAGAACGGTTTCGTCGGGATGTTTTTCAGCAGGAACTCGAGGAAATCCCGGCTCTGCGGGTCGGCGAACTGATAGTTATCGATGACGACAATCGGCGAAAAAGCCGAGCGAGCCGATCGCTCGAGAATCGAACGAAACATCGCGTAGAGTACAATTATCGCCTGGTGTTCTCCGACCTGTTCGGATTCGTTTGAGCTCAGATCCGCGAAGATCTCCGCGGCATTCCTGTCGATCTCGAGAGTTCGCATGGCCTCATCGATGAGCTCCTCGGGCGAGGCAGGCCCAGCCTTGAAGTAGGTCAGGAGCAGGTCGACGATCACCGAAAAGTGAGTCTTGCGGTACATTCTCGCTCGAGCGGTCAGTACCGCTGCGTCGAAGCCCGGCAGTGACCGCACCTGTTCGATGAACTGCCCTGCGAGTCTCGTCTTGCCGATGCCGACGTCTCCGGTAAGGAAGAAACCTCCCGGTTGCCCTCCGTCGTGACGCAGGTAGGAGTGAGTGAATCGAGCGAGGAGATCACGCCGTCCGAAGAACTCTCCACCTGCGAACAACGGGTTCGGATCGCGTCCGAGAACTCTGTAGGCGCGAATGCTCTCGGTCTTCCCTTTGAGCTGGACGTCGCGGGCATCCCCGAACACGAAATCCTGTTCGGCACGACGTCTCGTCGACTCGCTTACGAGTACTTCACCGGGGCCGGCATTCGACTGAAGCCGTGAGGCGACGCTCATCGCGTGCCCGGTTACGACCTCGAAGTCGCCGCGCCGGCCGGTCGTAATCAGTCCGGTGTGGATCCCGATGCGAAAGGCGAGGGTCACGGTATCCTGTGTGCGCCGGCGATTGATATCATCGATCTCGGCGTGGAAGCTCAGCGCCGCGTTGATCGCACGCGAGGGATCGTCCTCGTGGATATTGGGCACACCGAATACGGCGACGAGTGCATCTCCGATATACTTCTCGACCGTTCCGTCATGCTCGCGAACGATACGCTCGAACCGCGAGAAGATCGTATCCATCAACCCGTCCATATCCTCTGGATCGAGCTTCTCGGAGAGCGCGGTGAAGTCCTTCATGTCGCTGAACATCACCGTTACGTTGCGGCGTTCACCGCTTCTCAACGATTCGTGTTCGGAAGCCACGGTGTCGTAGATTCTACCGCACACCCCGATGCGGCACAACGAAGAGTGAAGGCGGAGATAGGGAGATACCGTGTTCCGAATTGCCTGTGCTCATTGCCGCATGATAGCATTCGGCACATGGAAACTCAGCGCCTCGTAGCGGATCGAGCTATTCCGCTCCTGCAGACTCTCGTGCGAAACGCGTGCGTAAACACCGGCGCAGACGACTCCGGAGAGGAGACTCGGTCGATCGAGGCTGTCCGCGATTTTCTGAGTCCGTATGGGATCGAGAGCTCGATACTATATGAGCGACCGGATCGTGCGAATCTCGTTGCCCGGATTCCGGGACGCGATCATTTTCACCCGACACTCGCCTATATGGGGCACGTCGACGTCGTGCCGGCCGATGCCTCCCAGTGGAGTCGTGACCCCTTCGGCGGAGAGGTTGTCGACGGTGAGGTATGGGGACGTGGAACGCTCGATATGCTCGGCATGGTTGCGACTTCGGCGGCGGCGTTCACCGTCATCGCCGAGAGTGAGCCGCCCCCGGGGGACGTCCTGTTGATCGTCGTCAGCGACGAGGAAGCCGGCGGAACGTTCGGTGCCCGCTTCCTCACCGAGCAGCATTCCGATCTCGTCAAGTGCGACTATATGGTAACCGAGGTCGGTGGGATGCACCTCTCCGAGGGACGCGTGCCGGGACTAACCTTCACCGTCGGCGAAAAGGGGATCTGCTGGGCGCGAATGAAGTTCCGCGGTACGTCGGGACACGGATCGATGCCGTACCGTGCCGACAACGCGCTCGTGAAAGCATCGAAGGCCGCCGAGGCGCTCGCGGCATACCAGGCAAGACCGGCATTGACTCCAATCATCCGGGAGATGAGCGAAGCGTTCATGACCGACCGTTTCTCTCGGCTCCTCGCCCGTCTGCCGGCGACGTTCGATCTCGCGCTCTCCCGGCTCTACCGGCGAAATCCTGGACGTGCGAAGTTTCTCCATACAGCAGCGAGAACGAGCATCAGCCCGAATGTGTTGGAGACCCGGGGGAAGGTCAACATCGTGCCGGGATCGGCCGCACTGGAAGTCGACATCCGGCTCCTGCCCGGGCAGGGTGTGGAGCACGCGCAACGCATGCTGCGGGAGGCGATCGGTGACTCGAATGAAGAGGTCGAAATCGAGTTCTTCGAATTCTATCCGAGCAACGTGAGCGATCTCGAAACGCCGCTGAAGCGTGCGACCGAGCGCATTCTTGCCGACATTCTCCCGAATACCCGCATCGTGCCGATGTTCATCGGCGGGGTCACCGACGGCAGGTACTGGCGACAGCGCGGAACGGTCGTCTACGGGTTCGCAGCGAACACACCCGAGCTTACGATGGATCGCTTCTCGGCGATGATTCACGGCACCGACGAGCGGGTTCCGGTTTCGTGTCTGGAGCGGAATTTCGACTACCTGACGCGGCTCCCGTACGAGCTCGGATCCGAGGCTTCTGGACAATCGGGCGAACTCGCGTCGGCGCGAGTGCACGCGGAGTAGTCACTCCCCGCGATGCCTTCGCGTGTGACCGGCCGGGGGTGGCATCGCCGGGTGATGCATCACCCCGGGTGATGCGTCACCCCGGGTATCGCATCACCCGTCGCATCACCCTCCGTACAGCGACTCCAGCTGTTCCCGTGCCTGATCGATAACCTGCGTGTACTGCTGCTGAAGCTGCTGGAGGTTCTGCTGCAGCGCCTGGGCGAACTCCGGATCCTGGGACGGGTCGAGCCGCATCCGCTGACCGGTCTGACGCGCGAGCTCCTCCTCCTTCTGGCGCAATCGTCCCTCGTACTGCTGGCGAAGCTGCTCTATCAGCTGCTGCCGATCGCGCAAATACTGCGACAGCAGTTGAACGATCTGGTCGTAGATCTGGTTGAAGCTCTTTCGATCGTCGATCACCGCCTCGAATGCCGGGGCGAGGCTCTGTATTCGTTGCATACCTTGCTGATCGCTCGGCAACGTGATGTTTCCAAGGAGCGCATCGAACAGTCCGCGTCGAACCTGGTCGCGGCGCTTGCGATCGTACGATTTCAGCGTCTTCTTCAGCTCGAACTCCGGATCATCGAGAAATCGGCTGAGGATCCGTTTCCCTTCCTGTTTATTCTCGTAGGCCTCCAGGCTCTCGCGGTCTCCTTCGACGTCGGCGGTCCGCTCGAGAGCCAGCTCAAGTGCACTCTTTATTTCACCCATTTCATTTTGCTCCTTATCGTCGATATGCTACAGCCGTCGCCCCTTCACGATCAACTGCGGGATGGTGCGCAGGAGGCGTCGAGCGACCAGAACTCGTCGACCGGCATGTCGTGGGCGCCGACCGGGAGCGAATCGATAAGCTGAAACGGATATCCTATACCGGCGGCGGTCGATTCCGCTGGGAGCGTCGCGAGAAAGCGGTCGTAATGGCCGCCGCCGCGTCCGAGGCGCGCGCCTTCGATCGTGAACGCGAGCCCGGGCACGATGATCAGGTCGCCGGAGGCGGGCAGATCAGAATCCGCCGTGTTGGCGGGTTCGGCAATTCCGCGATATCCGGTCGGTGCGAGATCTTCCTCCCCGCTCACCTCGCAGAAGCGCATCCGCCGGCCTTCGACCCGCGGCAGCCAGACGCTCCGGTTCCGGTTCCAGAGCCACCGCAGGAGCTGCCACGTGTCCGGCTCGGTTCCGAACGACGCGAAGGCGAATACGCGAGCCCGAACCTCTTGCCGCCCGTCGGTGTGTTCGCTCCCGTGCAGCCACCCTATCACCCGCTCGAGCAGTTGTGAGCCGGCGCACTGCGCATCGGACTCCTCCAACCGTTGGAGTTGCCGGTTCATAGTCCGGCGGATGCGTCGCTTCTCCTCCCGGATCGAAACGGTGCCTTCGTTCATGCGGTCAGTCTCGCATAGATGCGTCCGATTCGTTCGGGCAGCCGCGTGACATCGTTGATGATCGCACAGTGGCGGCCGTACAGGCGCGGTATGTAGTTGCGAGCGAACCGGTCGACGGTAATGCAGAACGGGGTTATTCCCGCCTGCCTCGCCTCGTCGATTGCGCGCCGGGTGTCCTCGATCGCATACTCCCCTGTCTCGCGCCCGCGTCGCGAGCCGTAGCCGGCGTCGGCCGGAATCCCGTCGCTGAGAAGCAGAAGCAGCTTCGACCGCTGTGGCGCCTGAAGGAGCTTTGAGGTGATGTGCCGGATCGCGCACCCGTCGCGGTTCCCGGCATGCGCCTCCATCGATGCGATTCTCGACTGCTCGGCGCGCGTCCACGGCTCGCGGAGCTCCTTGATGACGTTGCAGAAGACGTTCGACCGCCCCATGCTGAAGAAGGCATAAACCCCGAACGCATCTCCGACGATGTGCAACGCGCTCGAGAGCAGGCAGATCGCCTCCCGCTCGATATCGATAACGCGCTTGTCGCCGACCATCTCTTCGGTCGAGCTCGATGAATCGACGAGGATCGCGGCGACGATATCGCGACGATTCTGCATCACCCGTTCATAGATCTTCTCGTCACCACCCGCCCCGCGCAGAATCTCCGTTGCCAGGTCGACCGCATCGGAGAGGTTTATGCTCTCGCCGTCGAGCCGGCGTCGCGACCTGCTGCGCTCTTCGGGCTTGAGATAGAGGAAGCGCTTTCGGATTCTACGGAAAACGAAATCGTGGGTCTGCAGCGTGTCGGTGTAGAAAGCGGCGTTCCCGGGCGGAAGCGTACTCTCGCGCAGCGTACAATGGGCGCTTCGGTAGCCGCCGAGCGTGTTGTCGTATTCCCGATAGCGGAAGGTACGGATGCTACCGTGGATGAGGGTGTCGCGCAGGGAGTCGAGCTCGGCCTCGTGCCGGCTCAACGAAGTCAGATCGACCTCGCGTTCTCCCGGATCGTTCAGCTCGTAGTCGAAGCGCGGTCGCTCGCGCTCGGCGGCGAAGAGCTCCGGGGTGGAGTGAAAGGCGAGCGGCGGATCGATCACACCGACGCCGATCCCCGCGAAGAGCGAGGAGGCTCTGGTATGCGCGAAGAGCGGGACGAGTG